>JAFXEA010000175.1 GCA_017521065.1 Kiritimatiellia bacterium
AATAAAGGTTCATCCAGTCAGCCGACGAAGCGTATCCGTCCGCAAGCGAACGGTCCGGAGGAAAGAACGCCGACTTGAACGGCAATGTAAGATGCCCAGGTCCCGCAAGCCTTATGTTCTTCCACAGCCAGTCTCGGATTGCCTTTATCCTGCCTTCAACAGAATCAATGCCGTCTGTCAGTTCACGGGCCTTGGCATAAACTTTATCCGTGCCCTTTTCCCGTGCATTCTCAAGAGCTTCGAAAAACATTTTCTCATATTCTTCCAGATCCGCCGCTGATACCAGGACGCTTCTCCGCCAGAGAAGAGCGGGAGGCTGTCCGCTTTCGCGTGGCAATGGGACGGGGTTTGTGACCGCCACTGAACAGAAATTTGTCGTTACGACTTCGCCTAGCTCCGTACCGCTGAACGCACCACCCTCAAGCACCTTCATGTCACATCCGCTGATGTTCAATTCAGATACCCCGATCGGATCCGGAGAATCCATCACGAAAAGATTGCAATAGGCGATGGGAGAGTTAGTAACCTCAGAGACGGAAACCACACGTATCACGCTTCCGGTTTCAACCGCCGGAAGGTTTATGACTAGACGTTTTGATGCGGGATAGCGCGGCGCGGACGCAACCCATCCTGCATCCAGTTCATTCACTTCATTCGTCGAGATGCCATGGACTTTGCCGTTTTTGTTCGATACGGTGGCGGACACAACCTCTATACGACTCACGCTGGGATTGTAGCCATATGAGAGTTCAGAAGACGCCTTCTTTCCGGCATATGTCAGCACCTCCTTCTCCCAAACGTTTGTCACAGTCCATGAATACGGAGTGTGCAGATGAACATCCCTACGCTGGTATATCATACGGACGTTCGATTCCTGAACAGAACTCCGCGCTTCGAACTGTGGCTTACGTCTTGCGCCAAGCTCAATGGTTTCGAGATCTACCTTCAGCGAGGAATACGCCTCAGGCGATATCTCAGTCGATCCGACACCCCTTCTGCGGACGGCTTTGAGCACGGAATCCTTGACACGTATGCGGCGCTCATAGAAACATCCGTCCTTTTCGCCCGAAACAACATCCGGTGGCAGCTTCAGCGGTGCGCCGAATGAATCACCGAGACGAAGCTCAAGTCTCTCCTCAGAAAGCGCCGTGGTGGGGAAGGTAAGAGGATAGCGGCGTTCCTCAAGCTCCGTACCGCTCGACAGAATACGGTCCGCAAGAGCAAAACCCGAAAAGACAAACGGAGGGGTAAGCTCGTCGCGCGTCTTTCCACGCACCACGACATCTGGCAACCGAGCGGTGAACTCTACGGATAGCTGCTTGGATGTGTCTCTCAGATCGGCGGGGAGCATTTCGAACGTAAGCAGTTCCGCGCCCGGATATGAAGACCGCACAAGTCCCTCGAACACACGGCGGCGTTCACGCGGAGTCTTCTTCACGAAGCTTCCGCGGAAAAGGTCGTTCGCTCCGCCGAATGTCGCTTTCGTCTCAATGACCGCAGATCCATCCGGCTCCACCGCACCCCGCGTGACGGCCTTGAACGCATTCTCTTCCGCAGGCTTCACAGGAACCACATCAAGCGGACGTCCCTCAGGATGGGCTACCAGATATGAACAGTCCATCAGGTAGGCCGGAAGCAAATCTTTTGTGTTTTCGTTCGTCGGATCCATAAGGACAAAACTGCCGCCGATATCGACCGCTACGATTGCGTGATTAAAGTACGGAAGCGGAACATCGGCATCCATCTTCGGTCCGACACGAATCAGCACAGGATACGCCTTAAAGCCTGCAATACGGAGCATTGAAGCAAGCAGCGCAGCCTTGTCGCGGCATACGCCATAGCGGTTGTCGAACGTAAGACACACGTCATGAGGCGCATACCCTGGAGACTCATCCTCAAGCGTAAGCCCCATGTACCTGATTTCCTGCGAGACGAACTTGAATATCGCCCGCACCCTGTCCATGTCGCCGTTGACGATCTTCACGATCTCCGACACCTTGTTTGTCATTGCGGGATTCGTCGACTCCAGACGGGGCAGGCAGAGTTTCCAATACCAGCGGGAAACATCCTCCCAACTCCCGACGGTTGAGACAAGCAACGACTGGGCAACCGACCCGAAAGACGGCATGTCCGGCTCCGGAAACGCCTGCGGGACGTTCTTGGCCGTCCATTTAAGAAGTGTCCTTCCATCCGGCAGTGTTTCGTCCTCTGAACGCGTCACAGTGCCCTCAACGGGATGGCGCAACTTGACGTTAACGATTGGTCTGTCCTTCGGCTGGACAATCTCAAGCGACGATTGCACGATGGGACGCATTGCCTCAAACAGCGTTCCGAATGCAAACGAGTCCCTCATCCTCGGCTTGAGCATCCGCTCCCGCGTCACGACGCGGCGGATTTCCCCTATCTCCATCCCCGGAACGGCACATGATATCTTCCTGTCAAGAGGATCATAAATGTTGGAGGAGACGGAAGAGTTGTCAGTAGCCTCCTTGAGCGTCTTGCGGAAATCAACGGTGCGCACTGTTCCGTTCGTCCCGATTATCTCAATCTTCACTATCTCAGCATCGCCATATCTCCGGGAAACGCCAATCGTGACAGTGCGCAGGGAACGCCGACCCTTCTCGGTCAGGGCAAGAATCTTCTCGTCGTTCTCGACAGTATATGAGCCGTCAGCGGCATACTCCACACGTGTATGGTCATCAATCACAACCGTATCCGCGTCCGGATAGTCCATACGCGTAATGCCAACGGCAACAGTGGCGACGAGCGAACACAGCAGAAACAACAACCGAACTACCGGTACGGAAATTACATTGTGAAATCTTTGCATAGCACAAAATTATAACACAACCTTTTTCACCGCATGGCTCGAGAAGACGGTTCAGCGATTCCGACTCCGTACGTGAATACGTTAAATCAGTCCTGCTGTTTCTTTGCACCAAGATCGGACAGCTTCATCGATATCACGCGGGACACGCCCTTCTCCTGCTGGCTTACGCCATACACGATATCCGAACCGGCGATAGTATGCTGGTTGTGCGTGATGATGAGGAACTGCGAACGGTCAAGGAACTCCTTGAGTGCGTCAACGAAACGTCCGATGTTCGCATCGTCAAGAGCGGCGTCAAGCTCGTCCAGCATGGTGAACGGTGCGGGCTTGATGCGGAAGATCGCGAACAGAAGCGCGACAGCCGTCATCGTGCGCTCACCGCCGGAAAGGAGCGTCACGCTCTGCGGACGCTTGCCCGGAGGACGCGCGATGATGTCGATGCCGCACTCGAGCGGATCCTGCTCGTTCTCGAGAAGCACAAGACGCGCCTCGCCGCCGTTGAAGAGCTTCGTGAACATCTTCTGGAAGTTCTCGTTCGCCTTCTCGAACGTGGCCTTGAACATCTCACCGGACTTGCCGTTCAGGTCGGTGATGAGCTCCATGATCTGCGCCTTCGCGGCAAGAAGATCGGCCTCCTGCTCCTTCTCCCTCGTATAGCGCTCCTCGAGCTCGCGGAACTCGTCGATAGCGACCATGTTCACCGGCCCCAACGCCGCAATCTTTGCGTTGATGTCGTTGACCTTCGCCTCAAGAACCTCAGCCGGTGGCGGTTCGCCCTTGAACTCAGGATCAGGTTCGCGCATCACCTGCTGCGCATCGAGACCGTACTCCTGACTGAGATGGTCGTAGAGATTCTGACGAAGCATCGTCGATTCCGCCGCCGCAACCTCAAGCTTGGCCTTGGTGTCACGCGCACCGTCCAAAGCATTGCGTCTTGCGGTGATCTCGGCATCGGCCTGATACAGTTGCGCATTCAACGACTCGCGGTTTGCGCGTTCATCCTCAGTCCGCGCACGGACATCGGCGAACTTCTCCTGAAGCGGCTGCAGAGACTCCTGCAGCTCCATCGTCTCGTCGGTAAGGCGAGCGATGGATTCCTGATATCCGCGTATGCCGTTCTCGCGCCCTTCAACCGTCTTGAAAAGCTCGGCCTTACGCTTCTCGACATCCTCCTTCTGGCGGCTCGTAAACTCAAGCTCGCTCTCCATCTGACCGGCGGCCACGCGCTTCTCAGTGAGCATGCGGCTCTTCTCGGCGTTGGACGTCTCAAGCTCCATGAGCTCATCCTGCTTCTGCGCAGTCTCGTCAAGAAGCGCGTCACGCTTTGCGACAGTCGATTCAAGCTCGACCGTAAGCGACTCGCGCTTCGCGTCTCCATCTGCGTTCGCCTCCAGCACGGACTCCAGCTCAACTTCAACCCGTTCAAGACGCGATTTCAGCTGGTTCGCATCGCGTTCAAGAGACGTGAACTCACCCTGCGCCTGAGCGGCGGCACGGCGGGCCTCTGAAAGCCTCTCCTGAAGGTTTCTCAGCTCTTCGGCCAGACGTGCAGATTTCTCGGACGCGGTAGAAAGGGTTTCCTCTCCTTCAACAATCCTGCGCTGAAGAGTCTCCAGCGCGGACTGAGCCTCTGTGACAAGCATCTTGCGCGAAAGCGGTGATGAAACCGCCGCCCCAGGCTGCCAAACCTCATACGTGCCGTCCGACCTGCGGATCACGCCATCAACCGTAACAAGCGCAACTCCGT
>JAFXEA010000176.1 GCA_017521065.1 Kiritimatiellia bacterium
CTCCTCCATGCCATATGTTCCGACAAGATATCCGCCCTTCGAAACGCCAAGCATATCCTGATTGAGAAGTGCCTCCGCATAATGGTTCATCGCATATTCACCCGCGGGATTCAACGTCGAGACGCGCCAGTTATGCTCATTGAGATCGCGCATCGGCCCTGAAAGCGCGTCTCCGCTTCTGGGATTGCGGCGCGGGTTGCCGGTGGCATCTTCCCAGTAGCGGTCATGCTGATGCGCAATCGGATAGGACGCCTTCCGCGTGAAATCCCAGAAATCCCGTTTCAGATGCATCGTGCGCTGATAAGAGCGGTTATCCTCATTGCGATAGAACCAGAGCGATCCATCCGTAGTGCGGTAGTCTGCCGGAAGCGTCGTCTGTCCGAGTATGATGTTCGGAGCCTCGCGGGCAAGCCGTTCTGGGTCAAGTCCACCCTCAAGCGCCGTGCGGAGCATATAGCCGGAATCGCGAAAACCGTCCATAGAAGCGTCCAGCACGCAGATGTTGTTGATCCAGAGCTTGAGGTCTCCTCTCGCCTTGGCAAGCTTCCTGGCCATTTCAATCCAGAAGTCGGTACAGACCTTGCATCGCCAGCGTATCCACTTTTCACGTACGTTGGAGAGAAGCCAATCGGCATAGAGACGTCCACGCGCAGGATCACGCCGATCCACCGGGACCTTGATGCCTGACCACTTCTCAAACGCTTCAATGCAGTAGTCATTGTATCCGCCTTTGAGCGATCCGAACCACGCAAAGCTCGAATATTTGAGATGAAGTCCCACCCCTTTGAATGACCGGTGCTTCACACCCTCGGAGATGAGCGAATCGACAAGGCGGGAACAATAGGCGCGAACCGCCGGATGCGCAATGTTGTACTGCGGCGGACCAAGAGTAATGTGACTGTCGGGGAAGCCGCTGGATGCTATCGAAACCGGGGTCTCGTGAATGCGTCCTGTACGCAACCGTTCGGTGGTGAACCACGCCGGATTGGGCGTGTACAATCCCATCTGGTTGATGAGCGGCACCACTCCCAGATCTTCGAGATCGAACCTCTCGTAGAAGGCGGACATGAACCCTGGCGCATGGCGGCGGGGATTGTAGGTCTCGCCGATAAGCCCTTCATACCATACGGCAGGATATGCGAAAAGATTCTCCCCCGTGAACTTCAAGACTGCCGCGCAACGGTCAGCCATATCAAGAGCACCCTCGGGCGAAGACCCCTCGTCGCGAACGCTGAAGTCGTAATTGACCGCAGCATCCTCATAGTACAGAGCAACAGTCCGCCCCCAACCATCCTTCCGTGGAGGCTCCTTCATGTGGGCGACAGGAAGCCTGCCACTATCCACACGGTATATGCGGAAAGCCGAAAGCGCCGCCGGACCGCCAGACCGTGCAGTCATCGCTATGAACGCTGCATTGGTGACGGGACGCGTCCAGTAGATGCATCTATGGGTGCGTATCCTGCCTGAAACCGGAATGTCCTCACCGGTCAGCACCCCGACCTGAAGGGCATAGTCATCTATGAATCCTCTAGATTCCTGAACGATTATGTCCATCGTTCGCTTGGCGTCGTCTGGATAGTCGAACTCAAGGATGTAGAACGGAACTTTGGGGTCGACACCGAAAGTCATCGCGAATCGGTCCGAACGGTTTGTTCCTGCTTCAACATATGGAGTCTCTCCAAGCTTTCCAATACGGACTCCACCATAATGCCGGAACGATGGATCCGGCATTTTACTGTCGAACCGCCACTCCTTGACGAGCGTCATCGGTCCAGGATCGCCGGCTTTCTTCAGCGACTGAGCCAAATACGGGTTTCCGCCGCGAGCGGAAGAAAGCGATGCGTAGTCAGGACGCGGAGCCTGATAGGCATATTTGCCGGCTACATCCCTAAGCCTCCGTACGTCACGCAACTTGAGCGGGGCGGAGTATATGCGCAGATCGTCAATCCAGCCGTCGAATGCGCCAGCTCCAGATACCGACCCGATCCTGAACCGGTCGAACAGACCCTCTTCACCGGCACGGCTGTAGGTATAGGCTGTTACAGCCCTGACAACCGGATCAAGTCCACCTGTACCACCTGGCACTTGCACGCCATCCACAAAAAGCGAAGTCCCCGTGGCGCGATCCCAGTTGAATACGACATGGTGCCATGCGGCGTCGCGCGGCAGGCTTTTCGACGCCGAAAGGTCGCCGTCGTTGGAATTGTCGCCACGTATCTTGTCCCCTCCCCATAGCCATAGATAAAGGGAACCGGTGCCTATGCGCCCGTCGAACGGCTTTGGCGTCGAAAAAATCCAGCTGTTGGCGGTTTTCCCAGTCATAGCAGGATCACGGCGGATCCATAGCGAAACCGCCCCGTGGGCAGGTTCGGCGTTTCTGGCGAAAGCATATTCGAGAACGCTCTTGTCTGCGGACGAAACCCGCACAGCCCCGCCGATGACACCCGGACCGAAATCAACGCCCTTTGATGCGAGAGGACGGGGATTCCCTTTCGCGGAGGATGCATTGAGCGTTCCATCGAACGGAAGATGCATAAGCAACTGCGGATTGACCGCCGCATCCGGCTGAGGCGGGAGATCATAGAGACGTCCCACGGCGGCGCCACGGAAGACATACGGTTCTTTCGCCGGCGCGGTGATATCGAACCGCAACGCATATCCGGAAGTCTTATCCGGCAACAGCATCACCGCCCGGCAACGGCGTGGGGTTCTGCCCGAAAACAGCACGAACGGACGGCTTCGGTTTGCAAAAACGCAATGGAATGATTTCTTTCCCGGGGAAACCTCACGTTGCATTGTTACCGCCGAGATTATAGACGCCGGAGGCGGTCCCGCAACATCGGCCTCATAGACGACGTACTGTCCATCAAATGATGGATCATCCATCTCTGGCGAAGTGCAGACAAGCTTTTTCAGACCTGAAGCAAAGGCCCTCGTCGGATCGATTGAGAGACCGCCTTCGGTCACCTTGAAATCGATCTCACCTATGCATCCGCGCGGCTCCGCCATGAAACGGAACTGCCGGCCACCGGAATCATCGACTGCATCAACCGTAAGACTGCTGCGGACAAGCCGGATGCGGTTCCATGGAACGGACGGAAATTCATGACGGGCAGCCTCTGCCGCAAACGTTGCGGCAAACAACGCCACCATAAGCAACTGCCGCAAAGCTCTCACCGGGCATTCTCCTTCCCGCTTGGGTGGACTCTGACCGATCCTGAAGGCAGACTGTAATCAAGGTCAATCGTTCCATCGTCGAGAAGCCTCCATTCGACATGGATTGTCCCGGTTGCGACGGTAAGGGATCCTTTCGCCCATTTGACGCCACAAAGCGGTCTTGGATCGATGATGACCTTATCGCCGCCGACGGCATCTGAAGCAAGCCTGACGCCAAGAATGTATTTCTTCATCCATGCATCAACATGACCGAACATGGGGTGGTCGAACGAATGGATCGGCTTGGGGTCGCGCCAACGCTCCCAGAGTGTTGTTGCGCCCTGACGCTCCATGTACAGCCATCCGGGGAACTCTTCTCGGGATACCACAGCAGAAACTTTGTCCCAAAGCCCATTCGCAGCAAGCTCCTCAAGAAGAAAATTCGTGCACTGAAGTCCCGTCGATAGCGCATTACCGCGCTCAGCCACGGCGTCGGCGAGGAGCCTTGCCGCACGTTTGAGATCGTCCACAAGGCCGTATCTGAGTCCGAACGCCTGACCGCCCTGCGTCAGGCGTCCGCCGACAAGCGAATCCTTCACATGCCGGGCTTTGAACGCCGCACGTGCCTTTGCCGCCTTCTGCTTCCATCCGAATGCCTCGCCGTCACGACCGAGTCGCTTTGCGAATAGCTCGAGAAAATCAAGATAGCGCACCCAGTTGGCCTGAGCGCTCAGAGCATTGTCAACCTTGTCGAGCGCAAGATGATCGCCTATGCAGGTAGGAATGGCATCGTCGGGGAACTTCTCCGCAAGGAGTCCGGCGTAACGAGCCATAGCCGGATATGCCTCGGCGGTTGTGGCAAGATCGCCGTAATGCGTATAGAGAAGGTCAGCAAGAACAGGCACTCCCATCGCCCAGCCTATCCCGCCGGAACGTCCACCATATCCGCCATCGTTTATGCCGATATACGGAGCTGTGTCGGTGAACCATCCATCGGCACGGGCTTCATCGAGGTTGTCTCGAACCGTCTTTCGGTAGAATTCGCGCATGTCGAAGTTGTGGATGAACGCTTCCGCGCAGGCCGCCACATCTGCTCCGTAGCCATACTTCTCGCGTGCGGGGCAATCCGACTGGACGCTCATGATATTGTTGAGAAACGTCCGCCGGCAGATGCGGTGAATGGCATTGAGACGAGGATTCGAACATTCAAACGAGCCGTTTTCGGCAACCGCACTAGACATTTCCACTTGCCGGAAATCTTCGGGCGAAGGTTCCGCGTCAAGCCCGATCACCTCCATGTACCGAAAACCATGGAAAGTGAAACGTGGCTCAAATACAAATTCCTCCGCTCCTGCAGCGATGACGGTATCGACCTGTTCAGCATACGGTATCTGCCCATAGCATGCGGAACGCGCGAAAAGAACGCCGTTGGTAAGCGCTTCTCCCTGACGGAAACTCACGGACGCGCCCCGTTCGAGTCCCTTGAGTCGTGC
>JAFXEA010000177.1 GCA_017521065.1 Kiritimatiellia bacterium
CACCCCCAAGCACCGACAATGCATCAATCGCCGCGCAGAGGAATATGAGCGCCATTATGGAAAGCTTGCGCTTCACAAGCATCACCGCAGAAAACACGGCGAGCGCCAACGCCACAGGACGAAACACAAACCCGCCATCGGCATCGAATCCCCACACACTCAGCGAACAGAACTTCCAGAACGCGACTGCCATCAACAGCACAGATACCGGCTTCAATAACGACAGAAGTATCTGCACCACTGAATTGCCTCGCCACTGGTCAAGTCCGGCAAGTACCGCCGTCATCATGAAATACGAAGGTATAAGCAATGCCGCAGATGCCACAACCGAACCGACGACCCCATTCATGCTGTAGCCGAAAAACGTCGCTGCGTTGAGGCTGACCGGCCCCGGTGTCATCTGGGTAAGAGCCATTAGGTTGGAGAAATCCTCCGGTGACATCTTAAGCATGGCGGCTTCCGGCCCTACAAACACATGGAAGTAGAACGGCACGAGAGGGAATCCCCCGCCTATTGCAATGCATCCAAACTTAAAGAACGCAAAAAGCGAATCCCACGCAAAGGCCGCAGCAAGTGACAGGCCCACGACAAACACAACAAAGCCACCGATACGCTCTTTTATGGACATTGGTGGAAGATTGACTCCAGCCCCCTTCGACCAATCGGCGCGGGACTTGAAAAGCGTCCTCCATATCGTTCCCGCAATGACTCCGGTAAGTGCGCTCCGCAAGCCCAGAAAGACGCCTTCTATCCAGATGTTGTCTTTTGGGATGGACGCAAACCCTACAGACACCCCGAGAAATATCAAGATCGACGGCAGTGCAACTCCGGCAAGGGCAACCAACGCCCCAAGCCTGCCATGGGTTTTGAGTCCGACATAGATCGCTGAGTTCCCCGCGATAAGTCACGGTATGGAGGATATTATGGGAAGGTGATCCAGAAGCTCCCCTTCCCTGATCCAACGGCGCTTACGCCCGAACACTTCGTCGGCAACAACGATTATTGCATAACCGCCGCCAACGACAAACAGCGCTATCTTGAACCACTCCCAGAAGAGCGGCAGCAACCCCGCCTTTTCTGATCTTTCCCTTACCTCATTCAACATGGCCAGATATTATACACCATCTCCAAAGTTCCGCATTGGGCGTTCCATTCTGCGGAAACATGTCGTCCCTTGCCAAAGTTAATGCGACTGTGGTGGTCGCATCTGCTTCTTCCCAAGGGATTTTATGTGACTGATCGTATTTGGTTCTTCCTGATCAATCTTCAGCCTGTCCACCTTGGGGGATGATGGCGGTGATACACGAAGTGGTGAATCTCCCGCAGAGAGCGCAGAGGCGCAGAGATTTTTTCTTTCGTCGCGGAGCTTCGCTCTTGAATTTCACTTCAGCGCAGGACCAACTCTTGACTGAAATTTGCTTAGTTCGCTCCGCGCTTTTAAAAGGCCTCGCAATTTACTTCAATATCCGTACGCGAAGCTTTCGCGTCAGAGTTTTGCAAATGCCCACATGAAGTGTTCCCAGCTAGCAATTTTCTACAACATCCACTCGCGAAGCTTCTGCTATTCGCCTTAAAATCTCAGGCCAATTCCCGACGTGAAGCCCTCTGCTATTTGCCCACTTGAAAATCAAATGTCCTGCACGTCCTACACGTCCTCCGGATACTTCCTTGTCGCGAAGCTCCCCCAAACCGAGCGGAGCTGGGTGGTGGAGGTGTTGCACGGGACACTCGGAAGGCAGGCACGGCATTTCGGTGCGTGAGGCCGCTGATCGCCGTCAGGCGATCACGAGCCGACCGGATGCTGACAGGCGCGCCGAACGAGTGCCGTCTGGAGGGAGGGCCCCGAAAACACCTCCATCACCATGCGGAGCGAATTTCCCTCTGCTATGCCGCCACCAAACTCGATGCGATAACGCGCCTTGGAACCGTCATCGTTGTCCTGTATGACAAACGCAAATTCCATCGATCCCGGCGCACACGCAAGCCCAAGTCGGCTCCAAGGTATTGCCGCCCGGTATTCCGTGACGAGCCCGTTGCGTTTCACTGATGATTCCACCACCTTGATGGATATGGGAAAGACGCAGAAGATCAGTGTGTCTACGAACCTTCAAAAACGACGATACCCACTCCAGACACAGCCGCGAACACAAGACGGCTTATGGCAGATAGACACCGTCAGCCTTGAGCGATGCTACAACCTTAGAGACCTCCAGCTTTTGCGGTGCTGAGCCCGACTTCATGGCCATGGCCGCAGCCGTTCCAGCCGCCTGCCCTGTCGCCATGCACTGTGCCTGCACGCGGATGGAAGCGAACGCCGCAGGTTCTGCCGCAATAAGTCCACCGGCGGCAAGAAGGTTCGGACATTTTGCGGAGATCAACGCCGAAAGCGGAATGCCACCCGGCTTCTTGAGAAATGAAAGGTTCTGTCCGCTAGATCCCGCCAGATGGCGGTCTATCGGATGGGCGGCAAGTGCAATCGTATCTGGAGAATATTCTCCTGACACGAACTCCGCCGCCGTTACACGATGAAGCGCCTTTAGTTCACGGCACTCGCGAAAACCTGTCGCGGCGGCGGTCTGTGAGACATATGCTTCGCGGAATGCAGGATCGGCGGAGCGGAAAACCTCCACGATCGCAGGAATTTCGCTGCGCATGAGAGCCGTCGCCTTCGCTATCTCGATGGGATCCGTCACGTCCGCCGCCGTGCGCGTGGCGTTGACGCTTACGCATCCGGGACGGATCGTGCTGCCCCATACGGCCCAAGGTCCGCCAAAGGACTTTATACGCCCAGATTTCATCGCTTTCTCCAGCGCCGCACGCAAAACAGGGTTTCTGGAACGCTCGTTGTCGTTGCGGACAAGCACTCTCGCATTCTTCGTGTCGACGCCAGCAAGATGGAAACAGAGCGATAGCGGCTGCGCCGCCCCTTTCGCCGAACGGTATCCACCGAATCCATGATATCCGACGATAGCGCCAGAAGCGGAACAGTCGATGAACATATCCGCCTCGAGTTTTGAGAGGAATCCAGCGGTGGAAAGCGTGACTGACTTTATAGAGCCGTCTGCATCCAATTCTGGAGCACCACACACGGACGTCTGCCACAGACATGTCACCCCGGCCTCTTCCAGCATCTCTCTCGCCACACGCCTGTATATCTCCGCCTCAAAAGGCACATTGCCCTTCTGGAGGTCCGTGATGGCGCCACCGCGAGCAGCAAGCTTCTCGACAAACTCCCACGGAAGCCCCTCCACAACACGCTTCCCCGCAAAGTTGAACTTTGATATCGGGCCCACAAGACCCGCCGTAGCCATGCCGCCAGGGAAACCGAACGATTCGACAAGCACGACCCTCGCGCCATGACGGGCAGCGGCGATTGCAGCCACAAACCCGGCGGGGCCTCCACCAACAACGCACACTTCGGCCTTCAATGTCCCGCCGGAATGTTCCACAGGCTTCGTCGCAGCAGGGGAAGCGGCCTTCGCACCTCCAGTGACAGCACCACACGCAGCGATGCATCCAAGA
>JAFXEA010000178.1 GCA_017521065.1 Kiritimatiellia bacterium
TCCTGTGTGCCATACGTTCAACCGGATACTGCCGCCGAAGAAGTATTTCAAGGATCATCCGGACTGGTTCAGCGAAATCAACGGAGTCCGCCGCGACCAGCGTACGCAGATATGTCTGACGAACCCAGGCGCGTTCGAGCAGGCGTTCACCAATATCTGCGAGATAATCGATGCAGAGCTTGCGAAGCGCCGGGCGAAAGGCGTTGAAGGCCTTGCTGACCAGCTGGTTGTCGGAATTTCCCAGAACGACTGGCGCAACTTCTGCGAGTGTGCATCGTGCAAGGCCATTGACGATCGAGAGGAGTCGCATGCGGGGTCTCTGCTTCATTTCGTGAACGGCATGGCGGAGCGGTTGGATCAGCGCTATCCAGGAATTCTTGTAGAAACCCTGATCTACCAGTATTCGCGCAAGGCCACGAAAACGATGCGTCCGCGCAAGAATGTGATTCCCTGTATCTGCTCGATAGAATGCAGCTTCATTGCGCCGCTTGAGCGTGAGACGGTCGCCGTGAACGCCGCGTATATGCGAGATCTGCGGAAGTGGGGGGCTTTGACGGATATGCTTTACGTATGGGATTACACGCCGGGGTGGAACCACTTCTTCTATCCACTGCCGAATCAGCGCGTGTTCGCTGCGAACATGCGTACATTCCGGGCGAACGGTTGTCGCTACCTCTTCGAGGAGGGCGGACCGAAATACGCGGACTTCGCTCAGTTAAAGGCTTGGCTCATCGCAAAGTTCGCCTGGAACCCCGATCAGCCCATCGAACCTCTGTTGGATCAATTCTTCAAGGGGCACTATGGAGCGGCCGCTCCCTATCTGCGTGCCTATTATGACCGGATGGAGGAACTGGCCGCCGCGAACGAGAACAAGAAGTTCTCGACATGGGAGCATGACCGTCCTGACGTTTTCCCGGATTCGTTTCTGGACTGGGCTTGTGGCGTATTCCGTCAGGCGGAGGCGGCGGTTGCGGACGATCCGCTGCTTCTGTTCAACGTGCGCCTTCAATCGTTCGTTCCGGTATGTGTGCGTCTCGACCGTCGCGGCGCAAAGGCGAAATGGATATGGGTCTCACGCGATCCTTCTAGGTTCCCCGGCTTCGACGACCTTGCCGATGACATCCGGAAGGCTTTTGATCTTCGGAAAGAACTTGAACCGATCGGCAAGATGTATCTGGCCAACACACCGCAGAAGTCGGACGCCAGCTGGACAGCCTGGCGCAAGATGCTTGACTTCAGCCGACCAGAAAAAGGGTGTGGGTCCGTCACGCTGGGCGTACGCGATCTGCACTACCGGTCGACGAATTTCGGGCGGTACGTGAAGGATGCCGAGGCGTATAGAGGTGAAAGCATTGAGGTGTATGGAGTGCAGGACTATTTCCCCGCCGTGCAACTGAACTTCGGGCATGTGGCATTCGATGATGACCGCCGGTATGTCGTACGGTTCCGGGCGAAGGTGGTTAAGGCCAAGGATGGGAAAGGTGAAGCGTTCAACGCGACGTTCGCGGGGAATCGCATTGCACCCGATGTCGCTGATGTGGCGGTTGGATGGAACTGGTACACGTTTCCGTCCGTGAAGCTGAGCGAGTCGCATGTGTTTGAGCTTAAATGCGGCCGGTTCGCAAAAGGAGGCGGACGGACCGCTGTTGACGCTGTGTATATTGATCGGCTCGAAATTGCCGCGGAGGACTCGAACCGATGAGAGGTTTCGCTCTTTCTCAGTCAATCGCATTGTTTGCAACCGCAATGTGCGTCCACGCTGCGACATTGCGAGGTCCTGAGACGTGGTTTCATGTGCTTGGCGGAAATGTCCGCAAAGATGGCCTTCGCCTCGATCTGGAAGCGATACGGAGCGCTGGACTGTCCGGCGTACATTTTTTCCATATCGGCGGCAGAGCGGGTGATGTCAAGCGTGGCGGCGTGTGGCCGGGCTGCGAAGCGACGCAGGTTCAATGCCTCGGTGACGGGTGGGACGACATCGTAGGCTTTCTAGGCGATGAATGCAAACGCCTCGGTCTGGCGCTTACGGTTCAGAACTGTCCGGGTTGGTCGCAGTCCGGAGGACCGTGGATAGACCTTGACCATTGCCAGCGCGATATCAAGATGGCGCGTAGAGACATTCCGGGAGGAACCTTCTGCCGTCCGTCGGACATTCCGGTGCGTTTCCGTGATCGGGACTCCGACTGGCGCGACATCTGCACTCTGGCGTTCCCGACCCCGGAAGGGGACGGTGAGGATGCATTTCTTGTACCATCTAAGGTAGATAAAGATGGAAATGCACGAATATTTCGATTCGCGGAGCCGGTTACGGTTCGTTCGCTCGTTCTGCCTGGCATATCTCGCTGGAATCCCTCGTATGCATATGAAAGACCTTGGCTACGCGTCGCTCTGGAGGTGATGGAGAACGGCTGCTGGAGCGAGGTTGTGAAATCGGATCTGCCAGTCTCCAACTGGCGCGACACCGAGCAGACATGGACGCTCTCATGCGGTGAGAGGATGGGGAAAGTCTGGCGGTTCCGTGTCGAACACGACCTGCCGGTGCGTAGATATTGCGAACCGAGGTTGAGTTCGGCTCCGCGGCTGACGGACTGGGAAGCCAAGAGCGGCAGGACGTTGCGTTCGCTTCCGCTCGGCAGCTCCCCTATGCAGGAGGCGGTATGCTTTGTCGACCGTTCTCGCATCGTCGATTTGACGGGGTTGTCCGAATGGAATGCGCCGGAAGGTTGCGGATGGACTGTGGTACGGTTTGGACACGTCAACGCCAAACGAGTCAACGCCCCTGCACCGCCGGAAGCGACAGGGTGGGAATGCGACAAGCTCGACCCTGCCGGAATAGAGGCAAGCTTCAACGGTTATGTGCGGCGGCTGAACGAAGGGCCATTGAAGGGCAAGATGCGCGGTATGCTTGTTGATAGCTGGGAATGTTTCTGTCAGACCTGGACGCCTAAGATGGAGATGTATTTCGAGCAGATTAATGGCTATGAAGTGCGCAAATGGCTGCCGGCTCTGTTCGGGTGGGTTCTCGGTTCGCCGGATGAGACGGATCGGTTTCTGGTGGACTGGCGGCGAACTCTCGGGCGACTGGTCACGCAGAACTACTACGGGCGCATGGCCGAACTTGCCCATGAAGCCGGACTCGAGGTCCATTTCGAGACTGCGTTCGGTGATATCATTTACGGTGATCTTCTGGAATACTGGAAATACGCCGATGCGCCAATGTGCGAATTCTGGTATCCACACAAGAACAGGCTTGCCGGTGGATGCTGTTGGTATTCGTTCAAGCCGATTCGTCCGTGCGCTTCCGCTGCGCATATCTACGGGAAGAGACGGGTTTCGGCAGAGTCGTTTACCGGTTCCGGTATCCAGTGGAACGAGGATTTCAAGAAGTTGCAGGATGATGCCAATCGGCATTTTGCGCGCGGAGTCACGCATCTTGTCCTCCACAGTTACACGCATGCACCGCTCCCCGACGCTGTTCCTCCAGGCGCTTGTATGGGTGGCTATAACGGCACACCGTTTACGCGGCTTCAGACATGGTGGCCGTTGATGACCGAATTTACTTCTTGGGCTACACGGTGCGAAGAACTTCTTGAGTCTGGTCAGCCTGCTCAGGATGTTCTTTGGTATCTCGGAGACGCCGTCGATCATATGCCCGACGAACAGTATCCCTTCCCGGAGGGCTTTCGTGCGGACTACTTGAATCATGACGTTCTCATCAATCGCCTCACGGTCAAGAATGGAAGGTTTGTGATTCCGGAAGGGGCGGAATGGAAAGTTCTATGGGTGCCAGACGAACGCTTTATGCTGCCAGCCACGCGCAGAAAACTTTCAGAACTTTCGAAGTCTGGTGGCAAAGTTGTCTATGGCGGTAAGAACGCTTTGGAGAGTGCGCTTGCCAAGATTGGCAAAGATGTAACAACGTTCCCTTCATTGGGTGATGGACCGAACGAGGATTTCATGTGGATTCATCGTCGGGACGGTGTCATCGACAGATACTTCGTAGCGGCCGGCACAAACGGATATTGCGGCAAGGTCACATTCCGGGCAAAGGGAGAGGCGTCAATCTACGATCCTGTGTCCGGTGAGCGTGTGGCATGGCGCAATGGGGCAGAACTGCGGCTCTATCCTTCACGTTCGGTGTTTGTGGAATTCGGTTCCCCTGAGCCGGTCCGCAGGAGGTCGGATGTGAAGGAGGTGCAGTGTAGCTTTGCTCCTTGGAGACTTTCATTCAAGCCCGGATGGGGTGCTCCGGACAGTGTCAAACTCGATTCGCTTGTTTCGTGGACGGATATTCCTGGATTTTCATCCGAGGCGAAGGCCTATTGCGGGACAGTGGTGTATGAGACAGCGTTCGAAGTGAAGGGCGGGAAAGGCCGATTCATGCTTGACCTTGGGCGTGTCGAGTCCGTTGCGAAGGTTTACCTGAACGGCAAGGAGATACGCACACTATGGTGTGAGCCTTATTCGTGTGATATAATCGGTTTCATGAAATCAGGTGTGAATACGCTCAAGGTCGAAGTGACCAACACGTGGCGAAATAGAATTGTCTATGATATGGGTCAGCCCGAAAGCCAGCGCAAAACCTGGATTCTGTATCGAAAGAACTTCAGTCCGCCGCCGGGCTCCCCGATGGTTCCGGCTGGGTTGCTCGGCCCTGTACGACTTTTCGTCTCTAAAGATGACATATGAGCATGTTTCAAGAAAGGAAAGAACCGATGGTGCGCCAAGCAAAGCTCGGCAGAGCTGACAGAATGAAAGGAAGCTGTACGGCAACGAAAACGACATGCCGTTAGGAAGGTTGGCTGTGCGGAGGGTGACCGACGCGCAGAAGCCCAACTTGACAAAGGGATGAGCCA
>JAFXEA010000179.1 GCA_017521065.1 Kiritimatiellia bacterium
CGAGTTGATGCGCCTGTCGCGAAGCGATCAGGTTGGGTGAGCGCGAAGCGCGAACTGCGAAGCAGCCGCAAGGCCCCGCGCCCGTGCGCCAAAGGCAAGTTGTTTTAAATAGTTGTTTCCAATCATCAGAAGGCTCGGCGGTGAATTACGCCCGCCGACACGGAGTACGTAGAAACATATTGAACCAGTTGCAAGACCTTTCTTGCTTTCGCTGCTGGGAGTTTAGGAGTTTGGGAGATTTAGAAGAATCTTCAAAAACTCTCAATGCCTCCAGGACTCCGAGACTCCAAGCAGCGAAAGCAATGAACGTGCGTCAATGGCAGAGGTTTTGCAATTAGCTATCTGATCTTTCCGGAGGTCTCAGCAGTAAAATCCAAACAATGAGTTTAGGAACATTGGCCACTGGCAACACTGGAACTGGCAACACTTCCACATTGGCAACATTCTTCAACTCTCCGCGTAAGATTTTGGCGTGGACCGTGAAGTATTGAATAAAGGCTAGGAAGTTTCGACCAGTAGGAGCCTTAACGGAGTGGAGGATGCGCCTGTTCTATGGGCGCTTTTTCTTCCGTGGATCTTACTGGGCATCCTACAGCCTCACCAGAAACACGGCAAGGAATCGCGCCCTCTTTCTTTTGCCGTGAAACGATAATAGAGGCACAAGGAAACAAGGAAAGGAAAAGAGGAATGATGGAAAGACGCACAAGCGAGGTGTTCAAGAAGTGGATGACCAACGAGGACATTCGCAGGACAGGCAACGATCGTTCTTGCGCACAAGGCACTGCTGAAGATCGTGTCACGGCCGTGAACAACGAATTGCGGTTTCTGTCGTTGGCGAAAGGTGTGACCGTTTTTGATTTCGCCGGAAATGTCGTGAAAGATTTGAAGGCTTTGGTGAACCATGTACGAGCCATCAAAGAATATCTGGACAGGGGACATTATCACGAAGGGCGAAATAAGTACGGAATGCCAAATTTCCTTGCGTTCATAACATGGTTGTCAGACAAACCACGCTTGAACACCTATGATAAAATCCGCAATTATCTTGACGGCATCGATATCCCGGCTGAATCGTTGCCCGGAGGCGACGTGTTCAAAGCGTTTCTTCTCAACAAATATGGGCGTATTACGGACAATGCTCGCTGCATCTGGTGTCGTGTTCAGAGAGTCCTTCGCGCTGCACACCATATGCACAGCCAGCCGACTGCGGATGAACTGGTCGCCATGATAGAGAACATTGGCGATTATGTTGCCAATGGTGATGTTGCAGCCAATTGCAAAGTTGCTCTTCGGCATTATATGCGGGCATTGTATGGTCACGATGACCATGTATAATTTGTTGATGACAATCAAGAAGAGAAAGGAACTAAAATGGAAAAATGTATTAAATGTGGCGTGGAACTTCCTGAAGGAGTGAAGTACTGTGAGAAGTGTGGAGAGGGCAGTGTTGGCGCAATGCTTGATCTTGCCATACTATACCGGGACGGGAAAGGTGTTCCTCTTGATATTAATCGTGCATTTGTTCTTTCTTATGAGGCAATCGAAAAGGGGGGGAAGTCTCGTACATTTGCCGTGCTTGGACTGTTTTATCAAAGGGGCGACTTTGTTGCACGTGATTACGAAAAAGCAAACGAACTCTTTCTTCGAAGCGCAAATGCGGGGAGTCCTGCAGGACTTTATTGGTTAGGGATAAATTATTTTAGAGGCTTTGGTGTCACTACAAATCTAGATGCGGCGAGATTCCTTTTTGCGAAGGCTGTCGAAAAGGGTTCGAAAATGGCACAGGATGTAATCAAGAAGTACCCTCGTGCATTCGAACAGTCTTGCTCGGATAGTAGTGTAATCTCTGGATACACCGGCAAAGCGGACACAAGTCCGCTGCCCGATTTCTTGATAGCAGACTACGAGAAAGCAAAGGCAGGTACGCTTTGGACGAAGGAAATTGAAAAGCACAGAAAAAAGTGTAGGACATGTTATGGGAAAGGGGTTGTCGTATGCAGAAAATGCGGAGGAAAGAAGACGTTCAAGTGTGATAGGTGTAATGGAACCGGGCGAGTAAAATGCTCTAAGTGTGATGACGGAAAGCAAAAATGTACAGCTTGTGGAGGAACGGGGAAAGAGCTATGGGATTGTCCGGTTTGTAGAGGAGGAAAGATAAAAAAGGAGCGGTGGATTAATTGTGCAAGATGTTTTGGTAAAGGGTATAGCTATGTTAATGGGAATCGTTTAATGTGTGGTGACTGCCAGGGGCGTGGACAGGTAAAAGAGATATACCGAGAGATTTGCCCTAATTGTCATGGAGATTGGAAAGGGTTTAAAGGGAAGCATACTTGTTTAGTTTGTTCAGGGACTGGAAAGATGGAATGCGAGGAATGCCATGGTACGAGAAAGGTGCGCTGTTCAAGCTGTGATGGATCTGGGAAGAAAAACTGCTATAGATGTTCCGGCAAGGGAGTTACGGTGTGCCCAGATTGCGAGAAAAAAACATGGGATGCCGCAAAAAAAAAGGTAAGTAAACCGTCTGATAAAAAACGCGATCGTTTATTTGTCCTTGGAATGACTCTTGGTTTGTTTGGAGTGAACTACGCATATATACGGCGGTGGCGCATGACGTTGATTCAATTGACATTGACGATGTGTGGATTGGTTCAATTTTTCGTGTCGTCGTGGGACGCGTATGTTTTTAACTTGATGATGCCGGTTTGCTCAAAGTTGAATGATATAGGGCTCCAGTGGCTGGGATATGCTGCCCGGTATCCAGTATTGTTAGTGGCGGTGATATGGTGGATAATAGGCGTGGGATTCGTGAGAAAGGACGGTGCAAATCTAAAAGTAAGGGATGATTGGCCGACAGGAAGAATGTTTATCGTCATGACAATCATTCAAATGGTGCCGATTATTCTATTGAGAAGTATGCTTCCTGCAGCTTTTGGAATTCATCTGCTGTATGCTGGGAGACGGAATTTGTTTTATATAAATCTAGTCTTTGTGATTCTCGCGGAAACAGTTAATATTATTGGTTTTGGTTGGAAATATGCATTGGGTGCTGCAGTCATATATCTCGTATGGTTTGTCATTTCGGCCAGAATTGCAATGAAATTCATAAGAGGAGGTGAATATAGAACTGTTCAATATCAAACAGGTAGTGTGCAGGGCAGTAAACTCCGCGTGCCGAGAAACATAGACTAATCAAAGAGAAAGGAAAGAACAATGAAAAGCATACTAATACTACTTGGCGCAATTGTGGTGGCGGTTGCCGCGTACTTTTTCATCGCTCCGCGCGAACAGCGCATAGCGATGCTTGATAGAGTGGCGACAATTGGCGAGTTGTCGGGCGGTGAAAAAACACCGCGAATCGTCAGGGAGCAGCAACGCAAGGAGCGCATCAGGCAGGACAACACATGGACGCCCGAAAACAGGGCGCTTCATCCAATCGAGTATTGTCAGGCGCAGCTTGAGAAGTTGTCCGAGAACGCCAGCCGTCTTGATGTTCAGGCTCACAAGTACGCTGTCGCGAAGAATCAGGCGCAACGTGTGATCGCAGATTCGGAGGCTCAACTCTCAGACATTGCGCAATTCCTAAAAGAGGCTAAAAGTGCCTACAGGGAAGCTGATGCTGCGGGGAAATGGCCCGTGACGATTCGCGGATTTGCCCTTTCAAAAGAGAAAGCGCAGGAGAAGATTGTTGCGGCTGCTGAAAAGCGTCCAACACTTCAAAGTGCGATAGCGCGGAATCGTGTCTTGCTAGCCACGTTGGAGAAAAAGGCTGTTCGTGTTGTCGAGGAACAGAAGAAAATAATCAAGACAAAAGAACGGATTCAGATTGTTCTCAACGACCTCAACCTAAAAAAGGTCGTGGAAGGAGATGATAGCATAACCGATGTATTGAACGCCATCAACGACTCTCTCGGGGCACTTGGAACAAACTATGAGGATCCCTCAATTGACGATATGCTTGTACCCGACAAGTCGTCGACGATAAAGGTGTCCTTCGATGCAATCATGGCGGAGTAACATGGTAGAGGTTTTCACTTCTGTACGGGCATGTGCCGCGCAACTCTGCGCGGCACTGCTCGCCGCAATGATGTGTGGGTGTTTTTCACTTTCGTTGACACATGAGATAGGTGGAGCGATAGCGAAAGGCCCATTGGGAGGAAAATACTCTATAAAAAATGTAGAACCTCAACTGAGTGAGGCATTGATGAGGCAGGCACCTCCAAGTATTGTATTCACAGTGGACGATACTCTCGATTCCATACCGTTGGAAGTTTGCGTTTCGGACATTATTGAAGAAAAGTATACCACGTCGTCCGTACAGTTTCTTCCTGGGCTACTGACTCTTTGCACGTTTCCTTCATTGATGGAGGAGAGCAGAAGCCATACGGTCAGCATTTCCAGTCCATTAGGGAAACATGACATTGGCATAAATATTGTAGGGCGAGAAACGGTTTGCTGGACACCGCTCGGCTGGATGCCTTTCGCTTATCCGTTGGATGGTTATGATTATACTGGCGGGGATTTAATGGATACATGGAGCGACGATAAAAAAGTGGCATGGACTAAGGCAACGATTAATGCCGTTGCCAAGACTGTGATCTCCACACTGACAAAAGCGCGTTATGATGCTTACATGAAGGAACTTGCGAATAATGCTCGTAAAAAGAAGATTGCAGAAGAGGCGAACCATAGGGAGAATGTCTTGCGGATGGCTGAGCGCGGATGGCCGCAGGAATCGACGCTAAGGGACTTTGCAGTCAAGGAAACGACGGGGCTTTGGGATGTTATCGTGTCTTTCCGTGCGGAAATATCCATTCGCAAGAATCGTTTGCAGATGTTGAGCGATGCAATCAGGGGCTTTGGAAGAAAGCCGGATGAAGATGCGGATTACATCAAATGCAAAGGCGAGTATGATGCGGCGCGGAGCGCACTTGTACAGATATTCAAGAGCCTTGAGAACGCCTATCTTGCCGCCAGTAAAAACGCTGTGCTTTACGAAAGCGCAGAGGCGCATGCGAGAACGCGAAAGGCGGTTGATGAATGTTCCCGCATCGCTATTGACGCAGCGGATAGGATTTTAAAGCACAAATAATCCAAAATCAAAGGAAAAGACAATGAAGAACAACAAACACTGTGGCAGTGAGTTTCCGGGGATGAACGAATTCTCCGAGGTCATGGTAAACGTGGACGAGGTTCGCGACGCGTTGAAGAAGTTCGAACGAAATTTGAAGGCAGGGAGGGTATTCTTTCCTGGAGATGCGCCATTTGCGATGAAGTGCGAGACGTTGCTGAAGAATGCGGCGCACGATATCGAAGGATTATCTGCGTCAGGCAGATCGTTTACAGCGACAGACAAGACGTTGTACACAGAAGATGATCAGCCGAAGATGGTGTCTGTTGACGAAGATGACGTCATCGCGGTGCTGGACGACACGAAAAAGGGGTTGTTCGGAAGTCTGGCAAAGAAAGAGTGTTCGTGTGGCACGATAGTGACCACAAAGGGAATTCTGGTTTATCGAAAAGGAGACGATGGCAATACGTGGGGGTCGGGATTTGTCACATGGCCATCGATTGCGGTTTCACCTGAATATGGGGAAGGGTGTATACTTTTTCGTGCCGAAGGGACACTCCGCGGTGAAGGAAGGGGGAATTTCCCTCACGGCCCTGTGATTTGTCCCTCCTTTTTGAATATGCCTACAAAGAGGCTAAGTGAAAGCCGTGATGAATTGGGGATACACTTCGTTTACATAGCGCAAGGGAAAGGTGCCGAATTTGATTATGACGATTTCTGTCCTGAGCCTGCTGGAGAGTTAGAAGAAGACTAATTGAAAAGGAGAAAACAATGATCGATGTAGATGCCATTGCCAGAATACTGGCTGATTTCAAGGCTGAGCATACGAGCAACTCTCGTGTGGTAATGGGCGATTCACCCGAAATGGATGGATTGTTTGTAAACTTTCGTACCTCGGCAAGAGAGTGCTTTAACGATCCAGATGATGTTCCTGACGCATTCGCCGTTATGGATAACACACATCTGGTTAATGGAGACGAACTGAAGCGTGTGACGATAAGCCGTTCTGATGTTCTCATGATGCTGGATGACTCTGACTCAAAGGGGTTCAAATTATTCGGCAGGCACAAGGAAAAGCCAGGGCAGTTTGGGATACTGTTTACGAAAAAGGGAATTGTCGCGCTCAATCGTTCTGACGACAAACCGGGAAGGAGAGGAGGATTCATCTCTTGGGAGGGACATCGATTCTGTCAAGCACTGCTCGTTGACCAGCGTTGTAGTGAGCGATTCAACTACGAAACTGATACGTATCCAGGAGAGTTTGTCTTCATGTGCTATGATTGCGGCTTGGAATCAGATGAACTTTATGAAAACGTCACAAGTAAGATGGAAAAACTTCTTGGCTGCAATGATGATTGGGTGGAGATTGTGAAGGCCTGGAAGTAGCGCTATAGTATTTCTGTTCGCCTTAGGCGTGCAGCTTAATGTTGCCAATGTGGAAGTGTTGCCAGTGCCAATTCCAATTCCCAATTAAATGGTGGTTGGATTGGAACTGACCATTGGCAACACTGGAATTGGCAACATTTTCACATTGGCAACAATCAGCAGAGGTGTGGCTGTTCCGCCAAAGTTGAAAGTGGCGATGGGGTTCGCGCCATGTCGTACCCATCGCCGCGCTGCGTTTCGTCGTGGCGGATGAGGCGTTGCCCAAGCGCGGGCGGGGTGGAGCGGCGATCGCGGGGCGACCGCCCTACCACGTGGCGGGAAGCGATACGGCGGTCGCGCGGGACGCGCGACCCTACCAGGGTAGGCGCAGGGCCGTGCACGGCGCGGCCGTGTCGGCCTGTGGTTCAGAACGCTGCGTTGTCGCGCATGAACTCAGGGAGATTCCGGTGGATGATGCCGTTGCGCTGCTGGATTGGATCGTTGCGCGTGAGGATGTATTTTGGGTAGTTGTCGCGAATCTTCTCCAGCGGAGCGTATTCGCGGTCTTCAGTCCTTCGCTCGTTCATCATTGTCATGCACGCCTGCACGTACGCGTAGCTGGAGTCACCATTGCGAAGGATGAAATCGCATTCCAGCGTACCGATTCGCCCTACGCTTGCCGCATAGCCGTGGGAGCGGGCGTAGGTGTATATCACGTTTTCAATCGCCGGACCGTAGTTGATCCGATTGTCGGTGTTGGTGGAGAAGTAGAAACCGAGGTCAGAGAGATAGTACTTCTGCTTGCCGCGGATGGATCTGCGGGATTTAAGGTCAAAGCGGTTGCATTCGTAGAGGATCTTGGCGTCTTTCAGAATGCCGATGTATCGGTTCAACGTTTCGCGCTTGATGTGTACCCCAGTCTTGCCAAGGTCTTCAAGAAGGTTGTCGAGACTTGTGGTTGCGCCGAAATTGTTGATAAGGTATGTCTGAACCTTTTGGAATGCGGACAGATTACGGATCTTTATGCGGCGGCGGATGTCCTTCTCGAATATCTCTGCGACAACACCCGCTATGTATGTCCGGCGGTCGTCGGCGGAATCGTATTGAACAGCCTTGGGAAATCCGCCGTCACGCAGGTACTGGTCGAACTCATCTACGAGGTTGGCAGAAATGGTCTTGCCGAGAAAGCATTTCATGCCAAGGAACTCGTCGAAGGTGAGAGGGAACATTTCAAATTCAAGGTATCGTCCGGTCAATTTCGTGACAAGCTCGCCGCTCAAAAGGTAGGAGTTGGAGCCGGTGATGAAAATGGAATGTCTGCCTTCGACGCGGAAGGCATTAAGCATTTCCTCAAAACCCTTTACATTCTGGATTTCATCTATGAAGAGATAGGTCGTTCCAGAGGAAGGCGTCCTTTCATCGATGAGCTGTTCAAGGTGATCCGTGGTTTTGATGCTTTTGTACGGTCGGCGGTCAAGATCAAGATAGACAATGTGTGCATCGTCTATGCCGTGTTCCCGAAGTTCGTTGGCAATTGTTTCCATCAGACAGGATTTGCCGCAGCGTCTGACGCCAGTAATTACTTTTATGAGTCCAGTGTCTTCATAAAAGCCGCGAATTTTGCGGAGGTAGTTTTCTCTTCTGTAGAAGTTCATGGCCGACAGTATAACATATTCACCGCGAAATCGCAAGTTAAGGGGGTAGATGTTGTGGAGGGATTGAAAAATACCCCTTTAACTTGCAAATTCGCGCCCTGTCGCACCCATCGCCGCGTTGTGTTTCGCCGCGTGGCGGACGGGGCGTTGTCGGTGCATTGGCGGGGTGTGGCGGCGGTCGCCCCGCGACCGCCCTACCACGTGGCGGGAAGCGATATGGCGGTCGCGCGGGACGCGCGACCCTACCAGGGTCGGCGCAGGGCCGTGCACGGCGCGGCTTGGTGCTTCCGAGCTTGGCGGCCCGTTACCGCGCGTACAGCTCCTATCTGTCGCTGGATGTCCAGCGCGTGTTTGAGGCGGCTGGGATCAAAACTACCAGCAAGGCCAAAGGGGGCCAAGAGGGCGGCGATTGACGTTGGCTTCCACAGCCTTCGGCGCTCGTTTGTGAGTTTGTGCGGCAACGCTGGCGTTCCTCTCGCCCTCGTCCAGTCCATCGTGGGGCACGTCAGTACAGCCATGACAGAGCGGTGTTTCCACGCCAACCAGGAGACGCTCTCCCGCGCCGTAGGAGCGCTTCCGGCCATCGGCGCGGACAATGTGGCGCTTCCAGCTCCGAGCGCCCTGGACGCGGCTAAGGCGGCTTACGGCGCGCTCTCGGCGGACGAGCGCGAGGCGTTCAGGAAATGGCTGGCGGAGCAGGGGTGAGCGGCTGGCCTCAGTCGCCGCCCTCTCCGATGTCCAGCTGCACAAGCGGCTGCCCGGAAGAGAGCAGCTGGTTAGTCACGGAGGTGAATCTGCGGATTGTTATTGGACCACTACTTGGGAGTGATATTGCATTAAGCGCATGTTCCAGCCTATTGGAACTTACTTCATACCCATTGATGCATTGAACAAAGAGTCCGTCAACAATCAGAAAAGCATTGGATGACAACATGCGATTCCTATAGAACATATTTACCGCACGATCTCGAAATGCCTGCTGTACATTGTTTGTCGCATCGTAGGCCAGTAATCTAGAAGCATATCGACAACTTGCCACGCCTCTCTCAGCAAGGCTATAACCTGTAGAATTTGTCATGATTGATTCCACGAAATAATTCATTGAATCGTCTATAAGACTGAATCTGATCGTCAAATCAATCGCCTCGCCCCTGCATACTCCTCGCGGATTCAATGCCAAAGCTTTCATGGCCGATGCCGAGTTCGTGTAGTTGAACTCGTCGCATTTGCCCACGGCAATGCGGATCTCCTCCTGCTCGTCACAGTCAAGGTTCTTGCAGTCCTTAGTGCCAAGCGTTGAAAGATACCAGTCGAAAGCGGCCTTCTTCTCGGCAAACGTCCATCCGTTTGTGTCGCCGCCCAAAAAACCATGCCATGTATTGGGCTCTTCAATGTCGGCGGGAATTTCAAAGTTCTCCAAGTCGCAGGGATAGAACACCAATGCACGGTTGAGCGCAGCCCTCACAACCGCATTCGACTCGGCAGTGGTATGCCCTAACGCCACCAATGTCGATGCCGTCGCCAATGAAACCATGATGACGAGAACCGCTTTCATCGCGAATAGACCTCCTGGTTTTCTTGCTTGATATGATCCGCTCCGACCTTCGGGTTGCATGTGCCGAACTCTAGTTCCGTTCTTGCATCAAGGGAAAGGCTGATCACATTGCCAGCTGGGATGTCCATGCGTT
Organism: Kiritimatiellia bacterium; assembly: GCA_017521065.1. GTDB lineage: Bacteria > Verrucomicrobiota > Kiritimatiellia > RFP12 > UBA1067 > UBA1731. The sequence goes on from JAFXEA010000179.1 coordinate 9,777, forward strand.
CGTTTGTCCCGGTACCGTGCATGAGCATTCTGCGCATCGTCACAAGCCTGGAGTCGTCTTTGCCATAGAACCCACGGCCGCGCTCCATTCCCCAGTCACAAGCGCCGAACATGAAGAACCCTCCGTCCACAGGCTCGTCTGCCCTGATGATTGAGGCCACCATCCCGTCCCTGCGGTTAAAACGTACATAGCAGTCTTCCAGCCCAAGGACATGACCGAGTTCGTGTGCCAACGTTGTAATGCTTGCTTGTTTACTGACGACGACACCATAAGGTGGAGTCGCGGCAACATAATATTTGGGATATAGGATTGACCCTATGAAGTAGACTTCAACGCAGTCTGCAGCTGTATAGTTGTCTAACAGGGTTCTACATTCAGAAGAATATTTCCACCTCTTCATGCCAAATCTGTTTACATAGTTGGTGCCAAGCACTATATTCCAGTCATTGGTCGTTCCCACATATGCAGGCGTTCCCAGAAGTTCAAAACGGATGCCGACCTGAGCGTATATCTCATTAGCTTTATCAAGCATTCCACTCATGTCAGCGTCTTTCCATTCTCCTAGACCATCGCCAACAGGTGGCTCCACAACAAAGAACCTCACTGGTATCGTGCGCGGTATCACAACAGGCATCACAAATCTCGGCTGTATCTCGTCACCGTTGAAGCGCGCCTCCACCACGACGTCCTCGTTCGTGCCTGTTGGCGTGACAGTTGTGGTGAAGCCGCTGGCGGGCGAAAGACTTGCCGCCCCTGAGACAATACACCAGTGGACGTTCGTGGCGTCGAAGTCTCCGTTCACGCCGACCTGCAGCACGGCGTTCGTGCCCATCACGAGCCGCGAAGGGTTGATGAAGCGTCCGTCAATCTTCTTCGTCGTTACTAGCTTACGCAGAGGTTCCATGCACTTGAAGCTTGACGTGGCCGCAAGCGTTTCGCCTCCGTCCAGCGTCAGCGTGGCGCTGATCGTTCCCGTGCCTTTCTGGGGACACGACACATAGAATGTGTTTGTTCCCGTGCGCGTGAAAGAATCTGTCACCTCAAGCGGGATTTCCGTGGTCTCTGTTATCAAATTGGTCACGCCATTGTCGATGTAGAACATCACAGGCGAGGCCGCCCCCTGCGACGACAGCTTCACGGTGCCGCTTGTTCCATACGGCCCCAGAAGGTTCAGCGTAACGGGGCGTATGCGCTCCGGCCGGTTCGTCGCGCCGCCGTCCAGCACGTCGGCATCGTTGAGGAAGAACACATCCTGGCAGTCGATTGTGAACGACGGCGTGGGTTCGTTCTCCATTCCCACCGTGAACCAGCTTGCGTTGGTGACGCAATAGTCGCCCGTGTAGCTCGTCACGAGGAACGCATTGTTGGTGGCCCACTGCACCTGGCTTGAGGATGCGTATGCGACAGTCGTGGTGAGCGAGTGCGCGTTTGAGAACGAGATTCCCGCGCCGCCGTGCCAAGTGCAGCCAA
>JAFXEA010000180.1 GCA_017521065.1 Kiritimatiellia bacterium
CGAGTTGATGCGCCTGTCGCGAAGCGATCAGGTTGGGTGAGCGCGAAGCGCGAACTGCGAAGCAGCCGCAAGGCCCCGCGCCCGTGCGCCAAAGGCAAGTTGTTTTAAATAGTTGTTTCCAATCATCAGAAGGCTCGGCGGCGAATTTCGCAGATGCGCCCGCTTTGCCTAGTCCAGGCACTTTCGCCTTGCCTCGGGCACATGGAAATGCTAAGATTTATTTGGAATATTTTTTGTGCCCATTTGGCTTTATAGTGGTTGAAGGGGATCCTAGACCCATGACGAATGGCAGAATTTTTGAAAGACCGAGTTTGTGAGCTGCCGGTCCCCTAAAACCACGAAACCAGAAACCTATGAGCGAATGTGCAACAGAAGAGAAGACTTCCGACTTCAGACGTCGGACGTCGGCTAGATCGGACGCTCGCCGCTTGCGGCGGCCGTGTGGCGCGCGCGTTGTTGCCTCGCGAGGTCTGGAGTTGGAAGTCACGATTCGGGGAAGCGGCACTCTTGCCGCTTCTGAATTGGCGCGTCATTGTGAAGCGACAGGAGTGTCGCTTCCCCGAAAGGGGCGCGTACACGAAAGCGTGCGGGGACAGTCCCCGGTGAGTTCCGGTTTCTCGATAAAGGAGGAGTAGATGATGAATGATGCTGAAAGACTAGAAGTTCTTTTACGCGAAGTTCTTCCATGGTATCGAGGGATAGGAATCTCCTCGCCGCGATTGTCTGCTTTTCTCAATGCCAGGAAGGCATGTGATGATGTATGCCGCATCTTCGCCTCGACTTCGCTGACTGGTCAGATAGGACTAAATGATGGCATTCTTTTTTCGGAACGGGAAATAATCACGCGGAACGAGTTCGTTGACGGACGGTTTATAGTCATAGGAAGTTGCAGGGATTATTCTCCCATAGTCTTGGATTCCAGAAATGGTGCCATTGGGTTTATGCAGAATTGTATGGTCATTGATCATGTGTTTCTGAAGAAGAATTTCGTTCCTATTGCTGAATCCTTTGCTGAATTCTTGATTGACAACATCATGAGGGAAGATGTCTCTCGAAGTGAATACCTAGTGCCTGTTTTTTTCGACACAGATGCCAGTTCCGTAATTGAGAGACTGATGGATTGTGGACAAGGAGAACTAGGAGAAGTCGTTGCGACTTCACGGCTTTTCCGTGACTTTCTGGCAAAAGTGGGCATTGATAGGTCTCGGATTTTTAACGACGTCATGCCGATCAGGGAAATAGCTGCGGGGACTTGTGATTTGTTCACTTATCAGGACATTATGAAATGCAACTTTGCAAGTCGACGACAGATGAACCCTAGATTTATAGTAATAGGAGGTTGTCTTGACGGAGGTTTCGTCGTATTGTATCTGCGCGACAATGTTGCTAGTCCGGAAGTAGGATACGTTGCGTTTGCTGAGGTAGGGGACGAAGGGCCGTGGTTGCCCCACTATGTCAAGGTGTCATCTTCTCTGGGATGTTTCTTGCATGATTCCAATTTCTTGGATATTCTGCCATATGATTATTACCAAGCCGTGGAACTCGGCTACAAGCGGCCAGAGGCCACATGTTGATTGTTTGTGAATGGAGGCTAACGATGTTTTCAAATTGTTCGTATATCTCTGCTGAATCAGAATACACATTCCCGAACGGAAGCACGCTCAGCCTCGCCATTGCGCGCGAGCCGGGGCGCATCGGCTGGGTGACCGGGCGGACGTACACGATGGGCGCGACGACCGTGTACAGCTGGCAGGCGTCGCACGACGCGCTTGGACGGCCAGTCGCCACGGCTGATTCGGAGTCCGCCGCGCGTATCTGGACGTACAACGAACGCTCCGAGATGACGGGATGCACTTCGAGCGACGGCAGCCACTCGTACTTCTACGATTCGATCGGCAACCGCACGTCGTCCTCCGGCGCGGTCGGCAACTTTGCGCCGACAACGCATTCCTACACGGCGAACGGACTCAACCAGTACGACTACGTCGATTCGACGGCGCTCACGTACGACGCCGACGGAAATCTCACGAGCGACGATCAGTACATCTACGCCTACGACTGCGAGAACAGACTCGTCACCGTGACGCCGGTTTCGCCTTCCGCCGGAGACCTCGCCATCGTCTAAGGTTATTTTTCGTACAACAAGCGCAAAAAACTGTTTGGAGGTGGTGTATGGGAAGGAGATACACATGTGCAATGTGATAAATAATTTGAGGAAGATGCCGATTCATTGTTGGGTCTTTGTGATCTTGACAGTATTTGTTAACGCACTGTCGCCGTTTTTGAGGAAAAGTTATGAATCTCTTTTTTTCGGAATGCCAATTATTCCACTTACTGAATTTGTCCTTTGCCGTATGCCAGTGGTTGTTCTTTGGCTATGTGTTTGCATGCTTGCTGTGTTTCTAGGGTTCAGACGGTTTGTCTGCAAGAGGGGTGCTGTGGTGTGCGTTTATATTTTTGTGGCCATAACATCCACCATATATTTATTGGGTGTCTTTCTGCCATTTAGCCATCGGATCGTTGGCTTGAATTGATTGATAAAATCATATGCGTAGTTGCGAAGAATTAGAGAGTGTCAACTTCATAGGAGACGAGATTCGAAAGAGTGCAAGTGCATCGAAACCAGAAACTTATGAATGAATACGCAATAAAAGCGAGGACTTCTGACTTCAGACGTCGGA
>JAFXEA010000022.1 GCA_017521065.1 Kiritimatiellia bacterium
CTGTGGAATGTGATCGGCATTGCCGCCTGTATCGGTGCGGCGCTGGTTCCGTGGCGGAAATGGCTTAAACTCGCGCCGTGGGGGATGCTTGCGTGGTTCACTCTTGCGGTTTGGGCGGTCGGTTTCTCTCCGGTACGGCACGGGACGCAGCGATGGGCTGATTTCGGGGTTGTGTGCGTCAATATTCACCTCGTACTGGTTCTGGCGTGGGCGCTTTTCACGGCTTGGCTCTGCTCCAAGAAGTGGATAAGGCCTTGGATGATTTTTGCCGTTGTCGGAATCGTGCTCGTATGCGTTGCTGTTCAGATACTCGGCAATGCGAGTCGAATGGCGCGTCTAGTCGCTTTCTTTGGTGGCGAAGAGGTGGGAAACATGCATCTGAGATATATGCAGCATCAGATGAAGGCCGCCTATGCAACGGCAAATTGGTTTGGCGACGCCGATCGCAGCCTTCGCTGTCTGCCGGTCGCGTATGCCGATGCGATGCCGAGTGCGGCGGCGCTTCTCTTTGGCAAGTGGTTTACGCTTGCTGTCGGTGCGCTGTTTGCGGCGTTTGCCGGGATTCTTTCGTGGCTTTGGCTTGCATTGAAGAACAATTCGAAACGGATGTTCATTCTTTTCTGGGGCGGCGCAATGGTCGGTTCGGCAATGTATTCGCTCCTGCAAAGCGTTGGCGCCGTTCCCGTGCTTGGCGTTTCGCCGGCACTTGTCGGCTATGGCGGAGCATTGGCGGTGACGTTTTGGTGCGGCTTGGGTGTGCTTCTTTCCCTTCTTTCAGATACGGAGGAATGTGTGACCGTGTCGCGAAGAAAGACGGTCGTAGTTTGCGGATTCTTTGGCGCGGTCGCGGTTTTCTTTCTTTTGGGGATGGCGGTTTCGGGAGGTGCGGGCCTGAAGTATCATGCACCGATAGTCAGGACCGGGCATCTGGGCGAATTCGGAATCGCGGCAAAGCGCGGCGAGATTTATGCGGCCGACGGCTCGGTGCTAGCAAAATCGGTGAAGCGGTATGATGTGCGTCTTGATCCGAAGGTGGCAAGGGAATACAACATTGCGTTCGATCAAGGCAGCCAGACCAACATCTGTCCGCGGTTGAAATTGACGCCCGGGGAACTGCTCAATCTTTGCGCCATTGACAAATCGCGCTATGTTCTTGTCCGTTCGAACATAGATGAATCTGTCGCAAAGTGGTTTCTTTCGAAAGAAGGGCGCAGGCTTTCCAAAGGCTTCATCATTGAGCCTCTCCAGAAACGTGAATATCCGCTCGGAAGTAATGCAGTGCATGTAACCGGGTGTGTTCACCGTTGGCCGGGGAAAACGACGCAGGGCGCGTCCGGCGTCGAATATACGTGCAATAAAGTTCTTGCGGGCCGGGACGGAGAGTTCGTCAGAGACGCAGGGCGCGCGGAGCAGATAGCCCGTGCGACGCCGGTACACGGCGGAAGCGTGACGACAACCATTGTGCCGTCGATTCAGAACGCTCTTGCGGATGCGCTGATAAAGGCCGTTGCGACCAATCACGCGGAAACGGCGTGGGGAATCGTGATGAACGCGACGAACGGAGCGATTGCGGCGATGGCGTCATGGCCGACGTATGAACCAGCCGGTTCGCGTGATCTTAAGGCCGGTCCGGATTGCTTTCGCAATAACGCTGTGATGGCGGTTTTCGAGCCGGGCGGTCTTATGAAACCCTTGACGTATGCGATGGCATTGGACAGGGGGCTTGTGTCGCCGGAAACGGAAATCGACCACGGAAACGGCGTGTGGGAGTATAACGGCACGAAGCTGTATGATGTTCCCGGAGCAACGGGAGCTTTGTCGGTCGCCAAGGCGCTTGCGATGCGTACGGAGATTGGAGCCGGCAAGGTGGGGCTTATGATGTGGAAGGACCGGAACCTCGAAAATCTCTCCCGCTGGGGATTCGGGCGCAAGGTCGGCGGCGGCACGGTTTACGGCGAGGAGGCGGGAATCGTCTGGGCATCGAACCGATATGATTCCGTGACGCTGACCCGCCTCGGTCTCGGACGCGGACTGGCCGTGACGGGTATTCAGGTCGCAAACGCTTATGCCGCGCTTGCAAACGGAGGAAAGACAGTTGCTCCGCATCTTGTCATGAAGATTGTTTCAACGAATGGTGTCGCTTCCGTCTATAAGGCGAAGGAGCCGTTTAAGAAGGTTGTTTCCGACAAGACTTCCAAAACAATCGCATCGATGATGAAGGATGCAATGATTGCCGCCGGGAAGGAGTTCTCAGTTGACTTGAAAGGTCTTGATGTCGCGGGGATGATTTCAGAAACGAGGATCCCGGTCAAGGGTGAGTATTCCAAAACAGATCACAACGTGTCCGCCGCCGGATTCTTCCCGGTTGCGAGCCCGAAGTGGGTTTTGGTGATCGGGTTCGGCAAACCGTATCCCGATTATTCTGCAGGTCGGGTCGCTTTGCCGGCATTTTCGGACATCGCTCGGAGAATGACATCAGATTTTGCCGGAAAAAAGGATTAATATTTCTATAAGGGGCTCGCGTGTCACTTTTGATGGCGAGAGGTGTCGATTTGCAACCGTAAGGGCAAGAAAGGAATAATTCAATGGACAGGAAGGTGATGAAACGGGGTGTTTTCGTTTCAAATCCGCGACCGACAACATTGGCACGTTCGACGGCGGCAATCCCGACATCCGCTATCTAATCGACCAGAAGAGCGGACGCACCTTGGGACGGTTCTTTCCTGATATGAAGGAGGGCCACCTCAAACCCGGCGCTACCGTTGAGACGTTGGCGCACGAATTCCTCTATGCCGCGCAGAACCGGCGAAGCGCGAAAGCGCAACATGGCTCGGACTGTTCTGGAATGCGGTCGAGGACATCTGGAAGGACATGAGGGCAACGGTGTGCCTCACGCATGGCCGAAGGAGAAGTTGGAGGAGTTTCCTGGAGAACATTGCAGAACTTTCCTGCCTGGAGTTTACCCATTTTTTGAACGCGAAAGTGGATTTCACCCCGATAAATAAAGGGTGAAGTGTATTTTAAGAAGTGGGTTTCGCAGTTTTACATTTATAAGTGGCTATCCGTAGTCGACTTCGAAGAATTCTGCGAAGC
>JAFXEA010000181.1 GCA_017521065.1 Kiritimatiellia bacterium
CGTCTCTGACGGCGCCAGCTCCAGCGAAAGCACTCTGCGGCCACCGTTCGCCGTAAGCACCGACACACACCCCTTGAAGCCGTTGGTCTCAGCGGCCATGAAGTACAGATCGCTGTCACCTTCCCTGCGGTGATACCACAGCAGATCGCGCGCCATCGCCTCCTGAAGCGGCTCGCCGTTCTCCGCCGCCACCTGCAACGGCAAGCCCTTCACCGCCTCCGCCGCGTCACCGTATACAATCACTCCGCCCTGCGCAGCCAACGTTTCAAGGCGTTCGCGAGTCCGGGGAGCGATCACCGTCCCCGAAGGAATCCAAAGCCGAGAGCAGCAAAGGCCGTCCGGCAGAGTGAAAGCGCCGTCCTTCACAGCAAGGCGTGTCAGAAGCACATCCTGATTCAGATAGTCACAGATGTATCCGGCAGGAAACGGCTCCAGCTCGTCAGGCTTGTGACCCACATCATCGCCGAGATAGCGCAGCACATCCACAACAGGAAGACCTCGTTCAAGGAAACGTCCGCATTCCGCCAGCCATCCGGTAAACCCCGGCATGAAGCTCCACCACGTTTGGCTGCGCAGGAAAGGAGAACCGATGAAAGAGCCGAAACTCGTACCGGGCACCCGTCCGTCAGTATGCGGATTGTGCGTATAGGTGTGAAAGACGAAATGCGTAATCCCTTGAGACAGATAGCGAACGGCTGTCTCCTTCAGCTCGCGAAGCGATTCATTCCATGTAAGATTGATACTTGTGAAGGCCTCTGCCGCAACGCGCCTCTTTCCGTAAAGATGGGCGGCGGAAACACACGGCTTCACCGGCTTGAAATTGCGGTGCCCCACATGTCCGGTGGCGGGAGTAGCCGGATGCCAGAACTCACACATGGGCACGTCGCAATCTTTCCAGTACGCCAAAATGTCGCCCGGCACCACATCGCCAAGCGCAGTCTCCCACGTAACATCCAAACCGTGCGCACGGGCAATTTCAGCCATCCGTCCATAGTAGTTTCTGCATATAAGTTCACCTATAGTGCGCCGCCAGTCTAAAAGAAACGCGTCCGTCTTCGCCTCGTCATCAACTATCCAGCCGAAAAGCGCCGGCAACATACGCCTGACATCATATCCGTTGTGTGTGCGGAAATACTCTTCCATACGCCAGGTCCAGTTCTGACGTTCGCATTCCCAGCTGTCGATAAGCATCCCCCGCAGGCTGCCACGCGGCAAAACATCCGAGAGCAGACGACCGATGTATCCTGCGAAATTCGCGTCCGCGCCACGAGGATCGAGCTTGTCGCACTCCCATCCGGTAGCTTCAGCGGGAGCAGGGCCATTCTTCTTCTTGCTGTTCACATGCCCGATCCTCAGCACAGTCCAGCGTCCCACCCCCAGTCTGTCGCCAAGCGCAACTTCGCGAACATCGCTCGAAGCGACGGTCTGCTCCACGCGACGTACCGGCGGCCTACGCGCGACAAAACCTCGCAGCACCAACCCAGACTTCCCTTCCCAGTTCTCCATGCGCGGAGCGGAAAACAACCGTGCAAACGGCACTTTTATTGAATGAGGCGCGGACAGCTCCAGCGTCCATTTCTTAGCGATCGCCTCTTCGCACGCCAAAGTAAAAGGTACCTTGTCCTGCCAACAGCCCTGCGGATAATCTGCCGAGCATACCACCACCGGCCCTGCATCCGAATGCGCCGTCAACCTGACATGCGTATTCGGATTGTAGCTCCACGGATGATGCAGCTGCGAGGGCGAAGGCAGCTCCAGCGTCCGCACCGTCACCGGTCCGGCAAAGCTGAACGTCCATACGCCGCCAGTGGACACCACTGTATCCGGCACAAGACAATCTCCATTGTCATCCGCCGGAGTCGGAAACGCAAGCGTGGCGATGTCGTGCCAATCGCTGTCCGGGTCGCGCAGATCCTCCGGCACGGGAATCGCGGCATCGAAAACTCCGTTGGTGAAATCTCGTCTCGAAAACGCCAGCTTCCGCATAGCATTTGACGGTGCGATCCACGGTCCGCCGCTCATCGACCAGCCCGGACAGTTCTGCATACGGAAAGTTAGCTGCAAGCGTCCGCATTCAGCGGCAATGAACCGCACCAGACCGTCCCATTGCGGCCCTAAGCACTGTATCGGCTTTTCGACGCCTTCCCAGCGGGCCCCGCGGCCATGGAAAAACTGGATCCCGCCGATACCCGCCGCCTTGACCGCCTCCAGATCCGCGGTCAGCCCAACGCGAGAGACGTTGCCGCCGATCAGGTGAAACCACGTCTGCGGGCGGTAATCCACCGCATCCTGCGCACAAGCGGCAAGCCACCCTGTCGCAAGCGTCACCACAAACACAGATTTCACAAGATCAAGCATCCGTTCATTCTCCAAAAGCATGCCTGCCGGCGTTAACAGAATGCGTTTTGCCGCCCCAGACGACATTCGCCGGCGCCGGCGTTTCCACCACAAGTCTGTCACCCGCGATGTTTACATGCACCGTGCCTGCCGCTGTCGGCACACGCGCATCGACCCAACGCAAGCCGCCCGGTTGCGGGGCAATGGAAATCCTGCGGAAGCCTGGTTCAAGGGGCGTCACCCCCAGAATGAAGCGCGAAATGACATTCAGCGGCGCGGAACCCCATGCGTGGTTCATATCTTGGTTGGGCTTGGCCTTCATGTTCCACGCCTCAAGCGTGATCGACGAACCGAAATCCATCATCCCTATCCAACTGCGCTCACCGGTCGCCGTCATATACTTCAACGCAAGATCAGCGCGACCGGCAATACAATATGCCTCCAGAAGATACTGCGCAAAATAAACACTGCACGCCATGCCTTTGGAATCCAGATGCCTGACAACCGGCTCAATGCGTTCAGACGGCACCAGACCAAACGCCAATGCGGCGGCGTTTGCATGGATGGATGCATTGCGACAGCCTTCGCCGTCAAGATACACACCGCGGAGACCGTCGTAGAACGCGCCGTTGTACGACAAGCGTACGCGCTCCGCCTCGCTGCGGAACGACACCGCCTCTTGCACTTTCCCAAGAGCCTGCGCCATATCCGCCATCTCAAGCAGATTCCTGTAGTGGAAAGCGTTGATCACTGAGTTGACCTTTGTGAACTCAAATCCATCCCTTTCAGCTGGCGGCCAGTCGACAATGTCCCGGTCGCCATTTTTCGCAATTCCGGAAGAGACGACCAGCCCGTCTTCGCGCACAGGAAAGCCCGCTCGCAGCTTTTTCTCTTTCAGGAGACCGTAGTACCTGCGGATCGATTCCGCATCGCCCGACCACATCCAATCAGCCCAAGCCATCTTGATCGAATGCTGCTTCCACTCCGTCGGCCAAGTCGGAAACCTGAGCAGATATTCATGCGTACGCCGTCCCATCAAGTAGTCGGCGTCGATCGCATAATGCCCAAGCTGGTTGATGTAGGCATCAGCCTCGTAGGGGATACGCTCGCGGTCGCCATCAACATACAATCCGGCGAAGCTCGTCGCCCAGATCGAATACTTGCAGAACTCCCATACACGATTGAGCGCCGCCGAATCGCACACAAAAGAAGCCGCCGACATGTCGATAGGCCAATGCACCGCATGGCGCACAAGACGCGCCCCTGACGGGAGAACCGCTTCCTGCACATAGCGGAACGGCATAACCGTGCCAAGTGCAGGATCGAGACGGATCGCCGGCGATTCGTCCGGGCCGTGCGTATTGCGGAAATCCGGCTTCAGCTCCACGCGATGCCGCCCCGGCCGTGCAACCCCAGAGACACGCACGGCGCGGATCGTCGAGCGTGGATATTCGTTGGTGACGCATCCGTATGCGTTTGTCAACTCACCCATCGTCAAATCAAACGTGCCGCCGTTGGCGCTCTCAATCTCCAACCAACCGAACGCATCCTTGCCAAAATCCCACAGCCGGCCGCCGGCCGCGAGCGAGGCAACTGTTTGGGGTTGCTGCGGAGTGACAGTTGTCTTGCCGTCGGCAGGAGATTCTATCCAAGGGAAGAGCGCGATGCGCGTCTGCGTCAAGCCAATTGGCGCAAGCGTCAGCCATTGCGGGCATCCATAATGTGCAGATACGGGACTGGGCGGCGGATCTTCCGGACGCCCAGGGGCATCGGCGCGCATCGAGCCCCAACCGCCACAGGCTGTCTGCACCGCACGGACTCGGATGCGCAGCGATTCCCCTGTACCGGTCGTCTCCATCATCGGTTTCCGACTGCTGGGCTGCATCACCAGCGCATAGTTCCAGGGCGTCGTCGCCTGTATCTCCCGGCGTGGGAAGCCGGACTCGCGCTCACCGGTCTTGCGTTTTTCGTACGGCACCTGATATTGAGTCAGCGACCGGGTGCGACCTTCCACCGGCAATGCATATAACAACGCGCCGCGACGGATGCACACGGCATCGTTCGCCCAGAACGACGCGACCGGCAGGGAGGGGAAATGAAGAGTCACCCTATCCCCAACCCGCCATGTGCGCACAATCTTCCTGAAACCACCAATGGCATCCGTCTGGCACAACCCGCCGTTGACCCGCACTTGCGGAGCTGAGCACCAGCGTGGGATGCGGACGAAAAGCGGCCATGTCGCACCCTGTGTTTTCTCAACCGTCAAGCTTACGCAATCGGAGAACGGATATCCGCCGCTCTCGGCAATCGTCGCGATGGGCGTCGATACGGTGCAATCGCCGTAGGCGACCGCCACCAGCCCTCCTTCCCTCGCCATCCACATCGCTTCGGCGAACTTCGGCCATGCCATATGGAAATTGGACCGGCAGCAGCCGAAACCTGAATGAGGCCCTGCGCACGTGGCACCGGTCACCTGCGCACCAAAACCGTTATTGGCAAAAAGCAACGCCTTGTCGATGCAGGAAGGCTGATTCAGCATCAGGTAGTAGCGCATCCCTCTGCAATCGCCTGAGAGAGTGGCGGGAAGCGAATTGTACGCAACCATCTCCAGGTCGTCGGCAACCTCCGCATCACCGAACACCGACAGCTGGACATGCGAGCTCAATATCCTCTCGGCGATGGCGCACAGCTCGGTGCCGCCAGACGCGCTACGGTCGGACAGCGGCTCCGATCCGTTCAGCATCCGGTCGGGACGGCCGCAGCGGCGCATCAGCCAGCCATCGGACGAAAACGCCGCACTGTAGGCGGTGCGGTTCGCTTCGTCGCCGTCGAGCAGCCAGCGCAAGGCGGGCGTTTTCAGTCCCTGCATGAAGTTCACGATATGCGAACGGTAGCCATCCTTGGCGCCGTCACCTCCATGACGGTAATAGGTCGCCCAGTCGGCGGATTGTGAAGCGATGGATCGCGCAAGATCCAGCCACTTGCAGACCTTGGTTTTTCTGTACAGCCAAAGCACGACATCCAGTTCGTCGCCTGCGCGCGCCTGCGCCCACTTCGATTCGGCCGGCAGCGGATAGGTCGCGAACTCCGTTCGCTGATAATCGAAATAGCGTTCAAGAAAAGGCACGATGCGCATATCGCCGGTGGCCTCCTGCCAGTCACGCAACAGCCACAGCGCAATCATGTTCGCCCACCAGTTCCGGTTCTTAGGCCCAAAATCCCCGTTCTCACGCTGGCTTGCGACAATCGCATCAACCCAGCGCTCTGCCTTCTTCTTCAATCCTGCATCATTCAGCGCAAATGCAAGCGACACAAGACCCTTTGCATAATATGGACCTCGCTCCCAGGCGAATTCTCCGCCACGCCCCGCCTGCGTGAGCCAATCACTCTGCCCGATGTCGTGATACAGCCGTTCGGCGTGGCCGGTCAAGCCATCGCGCTGAAGCTCCATCTGGCGAAGAAGCCAACCATGCGGCCTGACACTCCCCGGCGGCAGACGCTCGGCAAAACCCGTACGCAATTCATCATCCGCAAATCCACAACCTACTGTAGCCAACAATGTGGCAGCAAAGGCGAACTTCATGTGAATACGACAGACCTTCACATCCAATCCTTCCTTGTCAAGACTTGATTCCCAATGCCGCAAAACGTGCGAGAACAGTGCGCTCTTGCGCCTTGGTCAAGGGTGCGTAAGGCGCACGGCAACAACCACAGTCTATGCCGACAGCCTTCATCAGCACCTTGAAGCTGCTCCAGTTGTCAGCGAACGAATCGACCACGACATCAACGAGCCTATTCGCCTCTGCCTGCCATTTCGCCGCCGAACGGAAGTCGTTCTTGGTGCACAGTTCGCATATCTTCGCGAAGTGGCGGGGGATGATGTTGTAGTTGAGCCCTATTCCGCCATCAAACGTATCGCCAAGCGCAAGCGCTGAGACGAGCAGTTCGTCACATCCTGCGAACCACACTGTCTCCTTGTCGAGCATCCGCCTGATGCGCTGACAGACATAGAAGTTACGTCCAGTGTATTTTATGCCCTTCACGTTCTTGAGATCGAAAAGCCGAGCATCACGCTCCGGAACCAGTTCGCTGTTAAATGCATATATCAGGAAAGGCAGATCGGTCGCTTCGCTAATCGCCTTGTAGTGACGCATTGTGGAAGGAAAGTTCTGTCCGAAATATACAGGCGCTACCGAAGATATCCAATCGACCCCGGCATCGGCAGCGGCTTTTGCAAGCTCAATCGAATCATCGGTACGCACACACCCGACCTGTGCGATGAGCCTGCAGCGCCCCTTCGCGGCCTCAACCGCCCGCTTATACACCGCCTTGCGTTCTTCAAGCGTAAGCAGCATCCCCTCTCCGGTGGAGCCGGTGAGATAGAAACCTTTCAGCCCTCCTTTAAGACCATGTTCGATCAGCGCATCTATCGCTTCGAGATTCAACCGTCCCTTCCGGTCGAAGGGAGTGAACATCGCCGCATAAGCGCCATACATAGATTTTGTCATCTCTTAGATCCTTTCAAACTTGCGATTGGCGCAACGGCGAGACACGCCACCATGCCAAGAAAACCAAGAAGAAGCATATGCGGTTTGCCAGACCATTCCATCGCATCAAGACCAAAGCATACGACATAATTCACAACAAGTCCGCATATCGCCCCAAACCCGTTGATCCGCCTCATGAAAATCCCCATGAAGAACAGACAGCCTAGACCGCCGGTAAGAATTCCGAGAAAACGCTGGAATTGGTCGTAAATGTTCCCGATATCGGCATTTGCGAGGACAAGCGCGAACAGACCGCCGAGAATTCCGACAATGAATGTTGCCGTTTGAGCACAGCGAAGCTTGGAACGATCGCCGTCTTCTGCATCCATTTTTCTTCGACGGAGCACAAGTCTTTCCCAGAAATCCACCGTAATCGCCGTAGCCGCTGAATTGAGATTGGAGGAAATCGTGCTCATTGTCGCTGCGGCTAGCGCTGCGAATATGAGCCCTGAAACCCCGACAGGAAGCTCTTTTGCTATGAATATCGGAAGCACGGCATCAGGTTTCGTGCCTTCCGCCAATGCGCCTGGATGGGATTGGTAGAAGGTCCATAGAGCAACGCCCATCATAAAGAACACTACGCAGTTGATAACGGAAAGCACTCCGTTCAGCATGATGGATCTGCCGGCGCCTTTGATGTCCGATGTGGTCATGTACCGCTGGACGACACACTGGTCAGAAGTGTAAGAAGCAAGATTGGCCACAATTCCAGCCACAAACATGACCCAGAAGCATGGCTTCGACCAATCGAACGCGAAGTCGAACACCCTAAACTTATCTGCAGCCATCCCCATTGTTAAAAATCCCGAAACCCCTCCATCCGTACCGCACACGAGAATTGTGAATATCAGAGCCGTTGAGCCGATAAGGATGAGAGACTGCACAAAGTCGCTCCAAATTACGGCTTCAACACCCCCTATCACACAATATAGTACGGTTATGACTGTGACGGACACTATAGCCACATTGATATCTATTCCGGTCACAGCAGACACTGCAAGCGCCGGCAGATACGTCACAATACCGGTTCTCGCTATCATGAAGAGGGAAAATGCGGCGGAGGCGAAGAGTCTGCATGGGAGATTAAACC
>JAFXEA010000182.1 GCA_017521065.1 Kiritimatiellia bacterium
GGCATACAGCAGGCTTTCTGTCAGTGTCGTCTTGCCCGCATCTACATGGGCAAGAATCCCGATATTGATAATGTTCATGTCTGATCATTCTCCCTCATTTGACAGCTGTTGAAATACCGATTCATGGCAAGTGGAATATACCCTTATCCCATTCTCGGACGAAACGATGTCCTCATCGACAACCTCTATGTTCGTCAACTCCTCAGAGCCAACAGGGTCAGACCTGATTGCCACAGTAAATTGCCACAGTAAGTTTTCCTTGTCATAGCGGCGCGACCCTTTCGATTCGCCGCTTGCCCCCTTCAAACGCGCGGTGTGCCACTCGGCTGATCAGGCGCTGGCACCGATCTGGAAGATTTATCCTGCACCGTCTCATGCCGAACAGT
Organism: Kiritimatiellia bacterium; assembly: GCA_017521065.1. Classification (GTDB taxonomy): domain Bacteria; phylum Verrucomicrobiota; class Kiritimatiellia; order RFP12; family UBA1067; genus UBA1731. Next base: position 387 of record JAFXEA010000182.1, read on the forward strand.
ATATCATAAACTCCCGCTACTGTGGCAATTTACAGGGAATCAGGTCTGCCCCCATACTCCCCCGGTCTACCACATCCCACAGCCAACAGTCAAGCATATACAGTAGAGCTTATATAGAAGGGTCTGACCCTTTTTACCAGGGAAGTAATATGAAACGGAGAAATATCTTGTCCGTCCATCTGGATTGCCCACGGCCTCAAACGCAATCATCATGGCTTCCTGATCTGACGCATCATCCACAAACTCCAACGGCATCATCGCCGTCTTCCACTCAACTTTGCCAAATGGCCACACAATTGCCTCCCTTACCTTCTACAACCTTCCAGCATCGCGATCTCGATTTTAGCAGCACTGTCTCTCATGGCATTTCCCTCTTGTCTTCAAGAAGTCCGCAGAAGAACGAATTAAGAGAGATTGTGGCAAGGTAGCCAGCAATCAATCCTATGAGATTATACGGGAACGAGTAGAAAATAAGGCGCGGCCCCACCATTAGTCCATCCACAAAGCCCCCTACGAGCTTTCGCAGCCAGAAATCCGGAAAGAACCCGGCCAGCATGTCGTGGAAATGCCACAGCATCCCTCCCAACGGACATGCAAGAACAAGGGCAACAATGATGACGGCCAAGGCTTCAAGACTCCATAGCACTCCCCTGCGCTGCCGTTTCATGCACACCGTCCAAAGCGCAGCGACAAAGGCATAGCAGACCGCCACGACGCAGATGTACTGCATCGGATGCTCGACCTGGTGGTTCCATCCAAACAGCACCCAAGGAAATGCCGGCTCGCCCATCAACAGCGACACCAGCCTATACAGACTAGCCAATCCGCAAAAGCACACAACAAAGTAGGTAATGAAACAGAATGCGCACTTCTTCATTGCTAAGCCTCTCCGCATCATCACGCTTTTCAAACCGAACACCCTATATAACATTTGACCTGTTCATTCGCCCCTACTTCGGGGAGCACTGGCGAGCCTTGCCAGCATTTTCGCTGCCATTCTGTTCCCCTGCTCAGCGGACTTGCTGAGCCATTTAGCGGCAAGGCGGCGATTCGCCTTTAAGCCACAATCTCCGTTTGCATACCATTGGCCAAGATTGCACTGCGCCTTGTCGTCACCGCGCATTGCCGCACGGCGCATCCAGAAGACGCCATCTTGCTGCGAATCCTTGTAATCCGCCAATATGGAACCAAGATTGCACATAGCAAACACATGGCCACGTTCAGCCGCCTTGCTGTAGTATTTGCAAGCCATCACATCGGACTGCCGAACGCCCTTGCCGAAGTCATAGCAAAGGCCTAGATTGAAGAAAGCCAGTTCGTCATCCTTGCGCGCGGCCTTGCGAAACAAGCTGACAGCCTTCGCATAGTTCTTTTTGACTCCCCTTGCGCCGTCAAGATATATCTTTCCCAGATTGACCTGCGCCCAATCGTCGCCCTTTTCAGCAGCCATGCGATACCATTTCATGGCCTGCGAGATGTCATTTCTTACGAAAGTGCCGCTGTCGTAATGCCACCCAAGGTAATACAATGCACTCACCGAACCATTGTCAGCCGCTGCACGCAGATACCACATCGCCCGCTTTTTGTCGACCTTTACGCCATCGCCGTCCCGGAATATCCAATACAGCCGGTAAGCAGCGTCAGAACGCCGTGACTTCAAACCACTGGCAAGAATCGACTCAAGCCGCTCTATGTCTTTAATATGCTTCATTTCTATTTGCTCACCGCATGGCAAAGTTCACGAGAGGCAGCCAAGGGAAACGGGCGTTGCGATTGTGGTTCAGCAGTCCTATCTGCAGGCCGGATCTTGCATTGGAGTTGTTGAAAAGCCCTATTTGAAGGCCTCCGCACCCATATTCAGCCCTTTGTGTGTCAATATCATTCACAATGCCAAACTGCACTCCGCAGTTGCTCCATGCGCCTGAAAACACCCCAACCTGCAGCCCACAGTTCCTATCCACGCCGGAGGCCAATGAGACCAGCAGCCCTGTATGCGACTCCATCACAGAGACAAGGCCTATCGTAACACCGTATGTATCTGTCGAAGACGCCATATTAAAAACATTGATCGGAGCTATAGTAAGTCCGCACACCGAATCCTCCTGATATGCACCAAGGAGATCAAAGTTGACGCCATAGACTTTAGTTTCCGCGGAAAACACGGAGAACGGCCACGCACCGACCTGAATGGGTGTCCAGTCGGCATTAATCAGGCCTGCCTTCCCAAGCCCATGCGCATACACCGAAATCGGCATGCAGACCACAGCCGCGATCAAAGGCAAAATCCGTTTATTAGGTTTCATTGCTTGTCCCGCTCCGTTTCGGGGGCCCACGCAAGCACCCAGTTGATAATCCGCGTCAATTTCCTGTAGTCATAGAAGCACTCGTCGCTCTGGCGATACAACGCACGGCGGCGCAGTTCCTTGAGCTTCGGGACGTCCTTTCGGGTGGCGCAATAGAGGATGTCGTTTGCGGCCTCCCGGCTGGAACTCAGATGCACGCCGCTATCCATGATCGTCTGGTAGGCGGCTTCAAACCTGCCGGAATCCGGCTTGGATTTCTCTCGCATTCCCTCGGGAGGGTCGCTCTCCGACGCCAAGGTCTCCCTCATGAACTTTGCGGCGGAGCTGTCCTTGTCTTCGGATTCAAGAAACCTGCTGAAGTTTTCCCGAAGTTCCTGCTGCCCCTTCTTGCCCTGTGCGATCATATTCCATTCAATTGTCTCCACGAGTTGGTAGCGTATAACCGGGTCCTTCTCCACCTCCATCCGTTTGAGGAGGGCCTTGGTCATATCCGTTGATTCCGGCATGAGGAACCTGATCGCTCCAAGCGCATTCGTCCTGACAAGGGCATCCGAATAATCGTTCAGCTTCTCACAGAGCATAGGCACCGCAAGGTCGTCGAACAATCCGAAGATGAAGTAGACTTGCCAGTAATACCTTCCCGAATCGATCTTGAGGAACTCCTCCGCGTCCTTCACTGCCGGAGCGTACTTGAGCATGGCGAGCTCCTGCATGGCGTCAAACTTCCGCTCGTCGTCCATCTTCGCCTTGTTCTTTCGATAGTTCTCCAGAAACAACGCGCCGACTTCATCCCCTCCGATTTCAATCAAGGCACGCGAAGTCACCATATGAAGCAACGACGTCGGATTGGAGGTCTTGAAAACGTCCAGCATCAGCGGCACCGACGAATTCTGCTTCGCCAATCCGAGAAGCCACACGTACTTGACCTTGTCGTCTTCCTTTGCCGACTTGTCCGCCAGCCGGACGGCGACCGCATCCGCAACCGCCTTCGCGTTTTCGCTTGCGGTCTTGCTCAGCGAAAGCATTTCATCCCGAGAGGTATTCTTCGACATTTTCATAACGCGTTGGATAAAAGCGTCCGCGTCAAACGGCGCCGCACCGACCGAAGTCGTCTCTGGCTTGTCTCCGGCTTCTGCTTTATCCGCCTTCTTTTCCTTTTCGCCTTTTTGCTCCGAGATCTGACGTTCAAGCTGTGCAATGTGCTTGCGGCATAGCTCTACCTCTTGCTTGTCGAGTCCGAGTTTCTCTGCGGCCTCAACATGCCGGCGCGCTGCGGCAAGATCCATTGGCGGCGCGCGCCGGGAACCCGGCCCGGGCATTCCGAGCGGCATTCCCATATATACGCGAGACAAGAACATGTTGCCCATTATGGAATCATTCCCGGCCGCCCACTTGAGAGCATCCATTTGCGCCGATATGTCATCGCCACCCCACGACTGCGCCGCCCAGAACGCCGCGCCGACGGGCGAGCCGTTTTCGTATGCGCGGCGGAAGCCGTCAAGTATCTGCGCATCCGTCAAACGAGTCGTACCGTCGCCGAATCCGCCATGCATCTGCTTAAACGCATAGAAAGCCAATGCCGGCGCATAATTCGCTGCGGCGGATTCCTTCATCCACTCGTCAGCCTTTGAGCGATCCTCTTCCACTCCGACCCCGACCACATAGCAGTTCGCCAGCGCATACATGCCCTCCGGCGTGCCCTTCGCGGCGTTCGCGCGGCGGAAAGCCTCGTCGCACTCCTCCTCCGTCACAGTATCGCGTTCAGAAGGATCGTTCAGCGTCCCGGCGAGGAATTGGCATCTTGCGGCGATGCTGCCGAGGTCGGCTGCCTTCTTGTACAACTTTCCGGCAAGTTCGTCGTTGCGGATCATTTCGAACTCCAGAGCGCGGCTCATGGCTTTCTCGATCTCGGACAGCTCGCGTGTCGGAGGGCAGACCTTCACATCCGCGAAGCAGTCCACGGCAAACAGCACCGTCCAAACGGCGACACAGCATCTTGCGTACTTCAGCACTTGTCCTTTTCTCATGAGTCTCCGCCTTTCCTTTTCAGTACATTATACCACAATTTCCCGACCGCCGCAGAGACGGTCCGGACGCACATCCGTCGCGAATGTTCTACTCCGTCACCTTGCGGAATTTTAGCGTTATCTCTGGACCGATGGAATCATCGTGGAAACACGGCGAAAGATAGATGCCCTTCTCATCTTCGCCCAGATAGTATTCATCGTGGACTTTGTACTCGCCGTCGCGTTTAGTAAGGCGGACTATCCGGAAAAGGCAGACCGCCCAACGCCAACCCTCTTTCTCTTCGGCTCTCCACCCCAATTCCAAATCACCTTTTCGGAGCAGCTGCCAACTTGCGAACTTGTCTCCGTCTCGCCAGGGGTTGTCCTGATAATGAGCGCCCTCGTAATACTTTGGAACTCTGGAGACAACCGATCCCGACGGATCAATCGTAAAACAATGTTTGTCGGGGTCGTTCGTTGAAGGCCAGCTCAATTCCGTCGCCAGCAGTTTGCGCGTCTCGGAATCCGCAGACCACTTGCCCGGCAAAATCGACAGGATTTCTTCCCGTGAAATGTCCGTCTTTGCCTTCCATGTGCCAAGGTCAGATTTTTTAACAACGTACTGAAGTACAATACGACCATCCGCCTCCGGCTTCACGCCGTCCAGCTTGATTCTCTTTGGGAAATACCACGGCATGTACCCTGATGCCGATGCCCTGAACGATCCTGTCAGCTTGCCGGAAAGCCTGCTGACAAAGATTTCGCCCGCATTGTCCGTCATCCCGTCAAACGACGACTTGTCCAGTTCAAGTAAGTCGTCCATGCCGGTGTCGACACTGCCGGAGACTCTCACATTCGGCACCGGCCTACCGTTTTCATCGACAATCCGAATGTAGAACCCGTGGTTGGGCTGGCACAGATCGTAAGGCAGGCAGACGATGTCCGTCAATGGCGACACGACGCACTCATCGACAACCAAAGCCGGTATCGCCAGCGGCAATCCTGCAAGGGCGACCAGATAACCAAACGAATGCCCCTCTGACGCGGCGAACAGCCCTCCCACCGTCAACATGCAGCATACCTCCGTGACCTTCCCCGGCCCCATCCGCGTCGTCTGGAACAGTTCGCCGCTTCGCGGCGCCAACATGCCGGTCTTACAACCGGAGAACATTGTCGCAAGCGCGATGGTCGCGACGAGAATTGCCTTTGTCAGTTTCTTCATCCTTCATCTACTCCTTTCGCCTGCCGCCGCAGGGCTTGGTTCCGCCCGTCATCCGTCATTCCTTAGTTCCATATCGGATGCCTGATAATGAATCCGCAGCAGCATCATTCCCGTTTCTCATCAGGAGCCTGACCGAACGCCCAATCACCTATTTCAACCGACGGCGAAAGGCTGGGGCGTTGTAATTTTCCGCACTTCAAGAATGCAGCCTCTCCTATGCGCTTGAGGCCTCCATGAACGATGACATTTGTCAACCCAGAACATCCATAAAAAGCATAGTCGCATATCTCCTCCATGCCTTCCGGAAACTCCACTTCTGTCAGGAGGTTGTTTGAGGCAAATGCATACCGTCCTATGCGCTTTACGCCATTTGGTATCTTTATGCGCTGAATTCTGTCTTGGTAGAACAATCCATCGGGAATCTCTGTAAGCCCAGACGGCAGGACTGCGGAACGAAGCGCCGAGCATTCCGCAAACGCCCAGACGCCGAGATTCGTTACGCTGTCGGGCAGTTCGACACCTGTGAGATGATGGCAACCGGCAAACGCTCCGTCGCCGACGACCTCAAGCCCCGCAGGAAGCTTCAGCGCACCATGTCCGTAACCAAACATCCCACATTCTGAAAACGCGCGAGTGCCAATCCTCTTCAGCCCATCGGAAACACTGACCCATTTCAGTTGTTGCTGCTTGGCGTAGGCAGCATCGGGAATAACCTCTGCCTTGCTCAGATTTACAACATCGCTTTCTCCATTGCGGATTACTCCGTCGGCCTCCACCGAAAGTACAGATGCATCCTGTCCGTCGACATATACGCATCCAACAGGCGTCTTCCATTTAAACGTCCCTGTGATTGTCCGCCCGCGATTCTCGGGCTTCTTCAGTTCTCCAAACACGAACCGAATGACCGGGTCGTGGCAATAGTATTCCGCCAACTTATGTCCGGCATACCAGTTGTGCGACCAAAACGAACCCGGATATTCAATGTGCAATCGTGCAAATACGGTGCCTCCGATGCCATCCTGGAATGCCAGGCGAAAACCCGTCTTAAAATCGGAAAAGCCAAATGACGGAACTCTGCCCCCGCAATCAAAGCGCTTTCCTTTGTCATATTCCGCATCAACGGACATAATCTGGCGCTTCTCCTCTTTCGTTCCCAAAGTGCTGACGAGATCCCAATAGGCGGCATCCCACACGACCTTGGAATCACACATGCCCTTGACTTTCGGAAGCTTCCATGGATACGGCATGCCATTGGGCAACCCGCCAGAAATCACGCCTATCAGATGCGAACGTGAAACACCCTCTAATTTCCATTCTCGCTCCTTGGCTTGCTTGGCAAGCACAAGTTCTGTCGCCCTGGACGCCAGATTGGATGATGACGATATTTCATGCCTCCCCATTTGCAACCACTGCGCATACCCTCTGTACGTAAGCACCATCGGAAGGTCATTCACAAGCACTGCCCTCGCGAACCAGCGATACAGGACATCCTCGCCATTCCGACTCTTTTCGTAGTCAAATGCCTTTCCGCAAAGACTTAACGCACGATAGGCGGTCATGTCTGGCATCTCGCGATCCTCAATTGTTAGTGTAAACCTGACGCTATCGCGGGACGCCCCCGAACAAGTCCATACCCCCGCGAGCGCGAGGGGCGCGACGAGAATTGCCTTTGTCAGTTTCTTCATCATTCATCTACTCCTTTCGCCTGCCGCCGCAGGACTTGGTTCCGCCCATTGCCGATTGGGAACGGGACGGCGCGATTTCGCCATCTATTGCGACACGGAAGGTCTTGCCCTTGCACTTTTCAACAACGTCAAAAGATACGCATTCAACATCTTTCTGATTGCGGTCCCATTCCCCGGCAGGTGTTTTACACTCCATCCCGTCCAGCTTGATCGAAGCGTTCAAGAGGTCATAAACGCATCCATTGGTCAACAGGACGACAATCGACAACAGCACAACAGCGCCAGACAGTTTCTTTGTCATCAATACAGCCTTCATTGGCCTCCCCTTAATACCACCAGAAGGAGAACCCTCGGCGGGTTATCTTTTCGGCTTCTTGAAGTTTTGTCCTTGCGGGAAGCGTTCCCTTGATTGTGTAATAC
>JAFXEA010000183.1 GCA_017521065.1 Kiritimatiellia bacterium
CAGCTGTCCGTCAATCTTGTCCTCTACGACTGCACAAATCTGACGGACGTCGCAATTCTTGGACGCGTCCCAATGACCAAGCTTAGTCTGTGCAGATGTCCAGTAGGCGAGATTCGCGGACTTGAGCAGTGTCCGCTGGAGGCGCTCGAGATTTACAGTTGTCCGGTCAAATCAATAGAGAACATCTGTCCATTGCCACGTCTGAGGAAGATGTGCGTCTCCGACACGCCCATGGCGCAGCCTGACAAGGAGGCGCTTCGCGCGCGCTGGAAGAGTCTGGACTACCTGCAGTTTGCGCCGCAGAACGAGGACGGGGCTCCGAAGTATGTCATGATTTCCCTGTTCTCCGAGACAGAGCGCTTTCAGGAGGCGATCGCTGCAGCGGACCGCGTGGTGATACGCGACGGCGGGTTTGGATGCTGCACGAAGCCCGAACGCGATCCGGTGCTGCTTGAGCTTAAGGATCCGAAGGAGATCGCCGAACTGCGCGGTATTTTCAAGTTCAAGGATCGCGGCAGCAACTCCCGAGTGCATGTGCTGCGGGCATCCCGGCATCGACTGGTGGAAGGGCGACGAGCTTCTTGCGCGCACGGCGGTCCAGCACCTCACGGCGCTTCGCTGGAAGCGTTTCAACGGTGACGCGGAGCTCACGCCAGAGGCGTCGGAGGCGCTGTCGGCATGGTTCGCCGCCCGCAACATCAAGGCCGCCAAGTAGCGCGGCGCATCCGCCGCGGATTTGGTATAATGTCCGCATAAAGGGATTTGACGATGGTTCTCAGGCATAGAGATCGGGAGCTTCTGCGGTTCGAGTGGGTCGAGCCGCAGGGCGTTCGCGTCGTCTCCGTCAACGAGGCGGAGCGCAGGTTTCTTCCTCTTGAAATGCACGGCGTCGCGAATGACGAGACGCTCTGGACCTGGCTCACGCGGCGCACGGTGCCGAGGAACAGGCGGAACATCGAGGAGCTGATGGCCAGGATCGGACTCAGCTCCCGCAATGTCAAAGGCATAATCGAACTTTGCAGGGGCCTTTCGCTGAATGACGTCTACTGGGTTGTTCCCGATGGTTGTGCAGACGCATGGAAGGATTTCAACCTCTACGAAAATGACTTTCCCGATGCGATTGCGCAGATGGCCTTCTCGGGCGTGGGGCCAGACTTCCGTGAACAGTGGACGTCTTCTCCTGAGTTCACGACGAACGGAATGCTTGCGAAATGCTGGCGGAGAATCGACGGCAATGTCCTTCTCTACAAGGCGGGCACGGAAGGAGCGTCCAATACTGGCTTTGAGCCGTATTCCGAGTTCTATGCCGCCCAGATTGCCAAGGCAATGGGGCTTGACCATGTTGCATACGGGCTTTCACGCTTCAAAGGTCGTCTTTGCTCCACTTGTCCGCTTTTCACCAGCGACAAGTACGGCTATGTTCCGGCAGGACGCGTCGTATCGCGAGATGAAGCGCTTGCCGACCCTCGGTTCGCGGATGTTTTCTTCTTCGATGCAGTAATCTTCAACACAGACCGACACATGGGAAACTTCGGCTATCTCGTCGACAACGATACAAACGAGATTGTCGGAGCTGCGCCCATATTCGACAACGGCTACGGATTGTTTTCACTTGCGCTGGACAGAAAGGGGGATTCTCATGACGAGTTCTGCGACCTGCGAAGGTTTGTTTCTCGCGTAAATCCCGCTCTTTATGTGAAGTGGCTTGGCTTCCCGGGCGGATTAACGAAGAAGATGAAGGAGCGTCTGGATGGATTGCGGGGCTTTCGCATAAAGCGCCACCCGCGGTACAATCTGCCCGTGCGGCGCATTGAGGCAATAGAGGACTTTACACAAAAGCGTATTCGCGAAATTTGCGAATATGGCGTTAAAGCGGATGATTTCCTTGCGATACAAGAGGGTGAGTGCACTGTAAATCGCGCGGACGGCTCGGTTCAGTGCACTCATACTTCAGATTCACTTTCCGAGCAGATAAAGCAGAATATGAGGGCAGATCCATTCATCACGAAAATGGAACTTGCCGATCTTCTTCAGATATCTCCGCGCTGGGTTGCCCGAAAGATGAAGGACCTTCAGGCATCCGGAGAAATCCGCCGCATTGGCGCCGACAAAAACGGCCACTGGGAAGTTGTCGAACGATAAGCCGTGAGCGGCAGATGCGCCGCGGATTTGGTATAATGTCCGTGAACCCAATGGAAAGGAAGGTTGGCGCATATGAAACGAATTGCATCTGCAAGTTTTCTGGCGGCTCTTGCCGTCGCCACAGTATACGGCAAGCCCGTTACGGGAAGCTCGAGTGCATCGAGCAGTATTTCGATAGAGGAAATGTCCTCTTCGGACATCGAGAAGGCCTTTGGGGGAAGTGGCTTCGGCGGCAGCTTCGGCGGCAAGGGCTTCAGATTCGGCCAGGGCGTGACCAGCTACACCGGGAAGCCGTCCGTCGTCCTCAAGGAGTGCTGCGTCTATCCACCGATCAGCACGAACGTTCCGAGCTCCGCAACCTTAGACAGGTTCAAGTATGGGGGCAAGGGATATTTCACGGCCACGTACATTGTCCTCGCGCAGAACATCGTGGACATAGACCTTGAGAATCTCGTCGTCGAATCGATAACCGACGGATCGGGCAAGGACTACACCAAGAAGAAGAACGGCGACGCCAACTGGGAGGCGGAGCCGTTCCGCTCGTCCGTGAACCGCGAGGCCGGATTCGCGACGTTCATGCTGTGCGGCGGCGGCAATGCGTGGGCGAAGTCGCTCCCGAAGGTAAAGGGCAAGGTCACGGTCACTGTCGCCGACAAGATGGCGACGAAGGATCTGCCCGGCAAGGTTTCGTCCGGCAGGATCGGCGAAGGCGAATACTCCTACAAGGTCAAGCTCGCCTCCAACTTGATGAGCGACGAGAAGTTGCTGGAGGTTTCGCCTGTCGGAAGCAAGTCCGACTGCGAACTGGAGGTCTTCTGCAGGGGCGAGAAGCTCAGCAGCAAAGCCAGCTTCTCGATAAACGGAAAGAGGTCCTACAACTTCAAGAAGCCAGACGGCGACGACATCGTGATCAAGATCAAGTACCCCGAAGGTGCCAAGAAGCTTGTCGTACCGTTCGGCTGATTTGCCGGAGCGCACATATTCGCTACTGGTTGATCGTCACGTTCGAGTTAACGATGGTGATCGACTTCTGCTCGACTGCAGCGGGCGCGGACTGCGCGACGGCTACGGTTGAGAGCGTGCCGAAGTTCGACCAGCAGCTGATCGGGCTTTTGTGCGCGCGCTCGCGCTCAAGCTCGAACTTGATTGCCTCCGCGCGCGCCGCACTTATCTTTGCGTGGAGGTTGTTGACTGGCTTCGGCGCTTCGCGGCGGATTTCGCCGGTGTTCTTCTTGTAGGTGTCGTGGAACGAGTCGTTCGGGGACGAGAATGCGCTTCTGCGCGGACCCGAATGCTGCATACGCGGGAGGTGGGTCCCGCTTTGCTGGACATGGTGCCCACGTCCGCCGGCGCCCTCTCCGCGCGGCGTGGGGCCGCGCTCTCCGGGCATTGCAGATGCGGCGATTGCGATTGCCGCGAAAGCTGCGGCGAGAAATGTCTTCCTGTTGTCCATAATGCACCTCCTTCTTGTGTTTCTGTCCTGATAGGCGGCTATCTCCCGAAAATCTGACAATGATAATGCGCGCGGCGCATCCGCCGCGGATTTGGTATAATGTGCGGTACAGAAGGATTTGACGATGGTTCTAAGGCATAGAGATCGGGAGCTTCTGCGGTTTGAATGGGTCGAGCCGCAGGGCGTTCGCGTCGTCTCCGTCAACGAGGCGGAGCGCAGGTTCCTCCCGCTTGAAATGCACGGCGTCGCGAATGACGAAACGCTCTGGACCTGGCTCACGCGGCGCACGGTGCCGAAACACCGGCACTACATACAGATGATGCTTGGCAATCTCGGCATCATGCAGAAGGACACCCGCGCCATAATCGAGATGTGCAAGGGTCTTTCGCTAAATGATGTCTACTGGGTTGTTCCCGACGGCTTTTCCGGAGCATGGAAGGACTTCAACCTTTACGATAATCCATTCTCCAAGACGCTTGCAGTGATGGCGTTTACCGGTGGCTTCCGCGGTGAGTTCAATCCTGCGAGGGAAGAGACCACGTCCCCAGAGTTCACGACGAACGGAATGCTTGCGAAGTGCTGGCGCAGACGCGAGGAGGGTGTGTTTCTGTTCAAAGGTGGAACAGAAGGTGCGGCCAATGCCGGATTCGAGCCGTATTCCGAGTTCTACGCCTCGCAGATTGCCGAGGTAATGGGGCTCGACCATGTTGCATACGGGCTGGAGAAATTCAAAGGCCGTCTTTGCTCCACTTGTCCGCTTTTCACCAGCGACAGGTACGGCTATGTGCCGGCGGGGCGTGTCGTATCGCGCGACGAGGCTCTTACCGACCCTCGGTTTGCGGATATCTTCTTTTTCGATGCCGTCATATTCAACACTGACCGACACATGGGGAACTTCGGTTATCTCGTCGACAACGATACTAACGAGATTGTCGGAGCCGCGCCCATATTTGACAACGGCTACGGACTTTTCTCTCTTGCCATGTTTTGTCCGGGGCAAAGGCATGACGAGTTCAATGACCTACGCAAGTTTGTCAACCGAGTAGCTCCAGCCTTGTACGATAAGTGGCTGGGGTTCCCCGGTGGAGTAAGTGCAAGGATGCTTGCGCGCCTTGAGCGTCTAAGGGGATTTCGGTTCAAGCATCACAAGTATTACAATCTGCCAGTTGATCGTCTACATGCAATTGAAGATTTCTTGCAGAAACGAGCCTCTGAAATTCTTGAATTTGGAGACCATTCTGATGATTTGCTGAAGATAGAGGCTGTTTCTGACAGTGTAAATCATGTTGCCGACGGGTCGCTTGCACTGCAACTCAAGTCTAATCTAAGGGCAGATCCTTTTATGACGTATGTAGAGCTTGCAGAGCTTCTGCAAGTATCTGAAAGCAGTATTGCCCGCAAGATGAAGGACCTTCAGGCGTCCGGCGAAATCCGCCGCATTGGCGCCGACAAAAACGGCCACTGGGAAGTTGTCGAACGATAAGCCGAAAGCGGCGGACTTGGGCCGGTCAAGGCGCTTGAAGATTCCAATCGGATGGTCAAAGGGTGCTGGTGGGGCACGTTCTAGGGGGGGGAGCGACCAGCCTCGCGGCGTGTATGTCGTAATGTCGGAGCCTGCATGTCGTGAGGTCGTGGGGTGGATGTCTCGATGCTGGGGCGTGTATGTCGCGAATCAATTGGTTAGCAAGTTGACGCAATTTGCTAACCACTTTGTTGAATTTGCTAACCAATTGTGCCATAATGCTAACCAATTTGCTTAAGGCGCAGTGTCGGCGTCGTTGAAGGGCAGTTTCCATAATGTCGAAGGACTGTGCAAGCGACATCAGGGGATACCAGCAAGAAAGGAGAAGGCGCCGATGGATAAGCGCAAGGATATTGAGGTAGTCACTCGAAACGTCGTCCGAGGACCTATTCGCGCGCTGCGCTAATCTTGGCGTGGATGTTGTTCACGGTTTGCTGAGACTCTGTGCCTTTGTGTTAAGTTATGGGCGCGCTGACACGGAGCCGCAGAGTATCTTTTACTGGTGCAGGGAATATCGGAATTTGTACGGCTTTCGGGAATTCGACGATTGTATACTGACGGCGAATGCGCAGGACTGCTCTTTTTCAGCGTCTACTGCGGGAACAATGAAGGAGAAATGCCAGGCCTCCGACACGGTCGGTGCCTTGTGGCTGCAGCATGGAATTCTGGAGACGACGTGGCGGTTTGTGTTTTTGTAGCAGCTACGCGGCTCAACTATCTCCAACGCGATCTTCAGCGCTTCCACGGCTTCGGGTCTGTCCGTCCGGCATTCGACTTGTGCGGTGGAACCTGGCTGCCAGACGGCGCATGAAAGCGACATCGTGAGCTTCGGCGCGCGCAGTTCACGGATGAGCTTGCAGACGAAGACTGTCGCAAGGACGAGCCCGACGGCCGGGAAAATGAAGACGAAATACTGCACCGGTCCCCATTGCGAAATCGGCTCGTCGTATGTGAATGCGACCGACAGCGCCCAGGCGATGAGATTCCACAGGATGGCGAATGCGCCTATGTGCAGAATGTCCGCATGAGAGCGTCGTAGGACATGGTTGACGAAAGACGATGCGCGGGCATCCGAACCGAATGTGGAAAGAAACAGCCATGCGCCGCCGAGGAAAAAAACGATTCCGGCGAAAGCAAACGCGCACATGCCCAGCAAGAGCGCGATGTTCGCTCCTTTCTCCGGCATCGTCAGGAAGCTCTTGCGCGGATCGCGCGGCGAAACATAGGCCGTAACTTCCGAGCCGGCTTTGTAGGTATCCGCCTTGCGCTTCTGCTGGTCGTAGTTGCTGGTTGAGACTGACGGACCGGCGGAATATCTGTCGCTTTCGTAGGTCTTGCCGTCCACCTCGTAGGAATAGCCGACGAGAGTCGAGTAGGTCGTAGAGTTGTGTCCTCGGCTTCCGGTTGATTGGTGCGAAGCGACGCCCGAATAGAGTATCTTGGCCTGCACCGGAATAAAACCTGATGCTTCCTTCTGTGTGAGGATCGTCGAGGCGATGATGCCGATTCCGATGATTCCGAATGGCAGCGCGAACAGCATGGCGAACGCTCCGCCCAGTCGTTTCTTGACGGCTTTCGTGACTTTGCGCCTCAGACCTGGAAAAGCGAAGGCGATCATGCCCAGGCCGACGGAGAGGAAGATCGTCACGACAATGCAGACACACGCGATTACGGACACCTGCCAAATGCCGCCTAATTCCGGCACCGGGTTTTCGACCGGAAGAACTCCGTCTGATGGGTTCTCCCTGTTCACTCGGCACACATGAACGGTGCCAGGCGCGTATTTCTCCAGAAGCGGTAGCCTTGCTTCAAGTCTGCTGAACTCGAATTCCTGCTGGTTTGGCCGACCGAGAGATGTCGCTTTAATCGTCTTTCCGCAGTGTTCATAGGTGAATTCCGCGGTGAAGGCGAAGGAGTCGATAGACGTCTGCCTGACGTCTGCGCGCTCAATTCGGCACGTGGTGGAGTCATA
>JAFXEA010000184.1 GCA_017521065.1 Kiritimatiellia bacterium
CTGTGATTTTCAATCTGATCAGTAAAAAGGAGACGATATGAAATCAGCAAATGATACTGCAGTCCGTTCTCTGCGACATTCCGCCGCCCGTTCCGATATGGTTGCATTCGCGGTCTTGCTGGCGCTGACAGCCTTAGCTGAAGTGAAGCATAGGGCGCTTCTTTCCAACACCAACTGGGACCGCAACCAGAATCAGATACTTCTTTTTGACGTATCTCCAACTTCCTGGGAATATGTAAGAACGGTTGTGCATCCTTTTGACGGATATTGCCGGATACCGGGCGCCGCAGTGTATGTTGATGGCATTGTGTATGTCACGGACTGGGCAGGAAAAAGAGATGGTTCCGCAGCACGCATTCTGAAGTATGACATCGAAGGCAACTACATTGGCGTATTCGTTGATGAAATGTTGGATCCCGACGGAAAGAAGGTCAATTGGGCCGAAGCGCTAGTCGCCTCGCCCGATGGCAGGTATCTATACGTGAATCAGCCTGGTAACGGAAACTCCAACAAGTGCTATATCTACAGATACGACATCTCCGACGGAAAGTGCGGCAAAGTGCTTGGGCCTTACACGTGTCCGCAGGGACCGGTGTGCATTACTCAGGACAGCAAGATGCTTGTGGTGACGGACAAGACGAACAACAACGAAAACAATGTTTTCGTCTATTCGGTGGATGGAGACACATATACACTCCATAAATCATACCGCAAGAAAAATGCCTGTTCGGCATATCTTGACGAAGATACGCAATGGCTTTATGTATGCGGACAGGATGCAGGAATATCCATCTATGATCTGAAGAAAAGTGAAGATACCGCTCTCTTATATGAAGCAGGCACTTCTTACTATCCGCAGCTGAAAAAGATAGGCGGTGAATTGTACGCTTCGTATATGTCCGGGAACCGTATGCTCAGAATGTTTCTGAACGATAGCGAAAATGCCGGAGCCGGAATCGGCTCTTCCCAGATAATGCCCAATACGGGGCTGAAAATTTATTCAGGCATTGAAAGGGCGTTTATTTTTGCCGATTATTCCTATGAGGACACCGGCGCAAGGGAGATTGCCCGCTACAAGTTCGACGAGCCTGCCAATGCCTCCGTGTTCAACAATTCGATTTCCGGAAAATGGCCTATGAGGTCGTATCGTGCGCAGAGCGGGGCGACAGGCGTGTCGGGCGGCGCGGTTTATTTCGGCGAAAATTATTCGCATGCGGCTATTGAAGAATCGGGCGGTATGATCGGAGGCGATTGGGGCATATTCATGTGGTTTGGATGCAACAACAGAACGGACACGGGAGTCTATCTGTTTTCAAACAGCATGAAGGAGGTCAACAAGGGAAGGTTTTCCATTAAAATGGATTGCGGAAGATTGCACGCCAACAACACTTTCCTTGGTTCGATGGCCGCAACTCTCTCCGAAGACGTGTTGCGCGACGGCAAATATCATCACATAGGCGTGGTGAAGAAAGGCCGGGCAGTTTCGCTGTATGTGGATGGCGTCAAGAAAGCGACGAAAAATGATGCGTGGGGTCTTGGATTGGATGATACGATGGATTTCGTCCTTGGCGCTCCGGCTGACGGTCACGAGCGATTCGTGTTGAGCGGTTCGTACTGTGACGTTTTGCGCATCTTCGACGGCGCGCCGACGGACGATGCAGTAAAGGCGATGTATGACGAATACAAGGATGTGGCGGCATCTCTCGCGGTGCCATTCCGTCCCGCGCTTCCGGCTCATGATTCTTCTGTTGCCGAGACATATGGAACAGTTGTTTCCCATACCTTCGCGCATCAAACTCCTCGTACGCCGCCGGCGGTTGCGGTCCAGTCGAATGGGGATTGGTGGGTTACGTTCGGCTCCCGCACAATTCCGTCAAGCAAGGACTCCAAGGGGAGTGCCCGCGTGTCGGTAAATCAAGGTGCGTCATGGAGCAATGCCACCGACATCGTCTATCTGTATTGTGCATCTCCATTTGAATGCAAAGAGGATGGAATCGTATATGCCCTTGGCAGGACGGCATATGATAAAGGATCTACAGGGTATTCGATATGCAACAACGATCCTGTGTCTGGATGCGATGGCCGCATAGGGTTTACTTCATTTACGTTCGAGGACGGGAAAAATTATCGCACGGGCTATTACACAAATGATGTGAACAAAATTGTGTACAGAAAAGCGGCCGAGGAGACGGATTATGTCACCCCGCAGGAGATATATCCCGGCGCAGGCGCGGTCATAGGAGCGCGTTTCTACTTGCCGTATCTGGCTAAAGATAAAGTCGGTCTTGTCTCTGGTGCTGTGACGCGCGAAGTAGGAATCTCCGATTTTCGTTCGGAGGCGGCATCGGTTGTTTCTGCGGCGGCAAAGCCGTTCCCCGGTCCTGTCTTTGCTGGTCTTGACGGGAAGGTCTCTGTTTTCGTGCCGTCAGGCGTGAACGGTTCCGGCGTTGCGACTGTGGATATGGCTTCTCGCAATGCGATTGGCGATGAGCTGACTGTTGTCGAAGAAGGTATAGTGCTGCCGGGCGCAGACCGTCCGTTTGCCGTCAGGTACGATTCCGTCCGCCGCCAGTATTGGGCCGCGACGACCCCGGGCGGCACGTCGTTGTGCCTGTACGCGTCTCGCGACCTGAAGGAGTGGGGGCTTGCGAAGACCGTGTTCACCGTGTCCAACCCTGAAACGACGAGGGTGTCCAATCCGGCATTCGACGTTTCCGGGAGCGATCTCGTCGTCGCATTCAATCTTGCCGCTCCGGATGGCGGCCCTGCGCTTCGTTCGCTTGATGATCCGAATTACGTGATGGTGCGCATGGTTGCGTCTTTCCGCCGTGAATCGCCGTGGCAGAACGGCACTGTTGTCGTTGTGCGGTGATGGATTTTTACGTTTCGATGTCGATTTGCCAAGGAGTCGCTGTGGACGATATGAAGAGAAATCCAGTGGGAGGGAGATTGCTTTCGCTTGATGCCTTGCGCGGATTCGACATGATATGGATCATGGGTTTCGCCATGGTCATCCGTGTATTCTGCGGTCTCTTCCCTGATGGCGGCGCTTCCTGGCTTGCCGTGCAGATGAGGCATGCGCCGTGGGGCGGGTTCACCTTCTATGATCTCATATTTCCGCTGTTCCTTTTCATGGCAGGCGTTTCGTTTCCGTTCTCATATGCTGGTCAGGTTAAGAAGGGTCTGTCCCCAGCCAAAATCCATTGGCGTATGTTCAAGCGTATGATGATGCTTATTCTTCTGTCGATGGTGCATTGCGGTGCTCTGCAGTTTGATCCCGACAAATACCATTACGGAAGCGTTCTTCAGCGTATCGGCATCACCGGCTTTCTCGCTGGATTGGTGTATGTTAATTCTGGTCGGCGGACAAGGATTGCCGTTGCCGTTGGCATTGTTGCGGGATATTGGGCGCTGCTGACGTTCTGCCCTTCGCCGCTTGCGCCGGAAGGAGCGGGAGCGTATGCCAAGAGCGGCAACATCGTGGATTGGATAGATAAGTTCGTTGCCATTCGAGCCTGGTTCGGACGCGATCCGTTCGAAATCAGAGACATTCCGCTATCCTTCTTCCAGATTCCATTGGCGCTCCTCGGGATGTTTGCCGCCGATATTGTCCGGTGCGACAGGATGGCTCCGGCAATGCGCTCGGCGAAACTCGCGCTGATCGGTGCTGTGCTTGCGGTTGCGGGCATCCTGCTTATGTTTACGGGATGTAAAATAATAAAGAACATCTCAACTCCGAGTTTTATGCTGTTGACCGGCGGTCTTTGCATGATTCTGTTTGCGGTGTTCCATTGGGTGATAGATGTCAAGGGATGGGTGGCGTGGAGCTATCCGCTGCGGGTTGTCGGAATGAACGCTCTGGTTGCGTATCTGATGCAGACGATACTGCCGATCAGGGCGATAGCAAAATTCTTCTTTGGAGGCTTGGCGTCGCTGACTTCCTGTCCGGATTTTGTGATGGCGGTAGGGTACTGCGGCATTTGCTGGCTGATCCTTTACTTCCTCCATCGCAACAAGGTGTATGTGAAGGTGTAGCCGATATCAGATGATTTAATGTAAAGGAATAAATTGACATGAGAAAATTGTTCGCTTCTGTATTTGCGCTTGCAACTGCATTGGTGGGTGCGTCAGAACCGCTGAATGTGCTTGTGCCCATAGATTGGACCGGAGAGCCCAAGGAGGTCATGGTCAAGGAACTTCGCAATATGCATGACCGCTATGGATTGCGAAAGTTTGTGCTTATTGGGCCATGGTGCAAACAGTATTACAAAGGAACTGACGTCTCCGACTGGGAGAAGCTCGGCGATTCGATCGCATATGCAAAGCGTGAGCTTGCGGATCTGGATGTCGAAATCGGATGGTGGATCGTGCCGACGATAAGCGGCGGCAAGTACCGTCCGTTTCAGTGCCTCATGGATTGCGACGGTAACAAGACCTACGCATCGTGTCCGCTTGATGAAGGCTACGTGAAAGATTTCCAGGCGAAGATCGTGGCATGCGCAAGCAGGGCGCGCCCATCGATAATCTTTTTCGAGGACGATTACACCTTGTCCAACCATGGCGGCATGAACGCGATGAAGGGATGCTTCTGCCCTCTGCATGTCGCCGAGTACGCGAAACGCACCGGCAGAGAATGGGCGGCCAAGGAGATTGCCGAGATGTTCCGCAAGCCCACGGCAGAGAATGCGCCATTGCGCAGCCAGTTTGCGATGCTTTCGCGGGATTCGCTCGAAGGTCTTGCAAAGAGTCTGCGTGCGGCGATAGACAGCGTCGATCCTTCGATAAGGGTTTGCCTGTGCCAATCTGGATTTGTCGATATCGATGGTGACTCCACGGAGACGCTTGTCCGCGCGTTTGCGGGGAAGACGCGTCCGATGGTGCGCATATTCGGTGCGGCATACTACAACGAGAATGCGCCGACGACCCTGCCTGGAGAACTTGCCCACACATTCTGGAGCGCACAGCATCTCGGCAAGGATATTGAGATCATTCATGAGACGGATCCATATCCGCATACGCGTTTCTACAATTCGTCGCTCTATCTGATTTCAGAGCTGTCCGGTGCGATTATGGCGGGCGTCACCGGATCGTACTATTACTGCACACAATATTCGGATGATCCTATGGGAGACGACGGCTATGCTCGGAGATTGGTCGATTTCCGCAGAAAGCTTGAGGTCGTCCGTGATTTGCGGGCGACGATGCGTCCGTGCGGCGTGAGAGCGGTGTATACGCCGAAGGAGGTGTACATGGTTCGGGAAACGACAAAAAGTGCATCTTCAGGCATGCTTCCCGTTCATGCATACTTCCTGGGTAAAATGGGGCTTCCTATGACAACTCTTGAAGAGGCTCCTGTTGCGATGCTGCTCGGGCCCACGGCGAATCAGCTTTCGGATGGAGAATTGCGCAGTCTGCTTGCCGGTGGAATTTTGATTGACGCGGAAGCGGCCCTCATACTTTCAAGGCGAGGTTTTTCATCTCTTATGGGATGTGAAGCTGTAGATCAGCCCGCTGAAATGCTGTACAAGTATGAGGCGATTGAACCGGTGGCCGGGTGCGAGTGTCGCGGTAAAAAGCTTTACAACCGCAAGATGGAGTCGCTGCACTATATTGGTTGGTCTCCAAAGAAGAGCGCACTCGCCAAGCTCATTCCAGTAGATGGGGCGGAGACGTGGTCTGCGCTATACGACCTTGATGGCAAATACGTGGCTCCAGCAACGGTCTACTATCGCAACTCACTTGGTGGGCGCGTGGCGGTTCTCTGCCGCTCCTTGGATTCGCGTGCACATCCTTCGATATATTCGCCCCGCAAGCAGGAGATGTTCCACAACCTCTTCGCAAAGCTTGCCGGTGGACAGGAGATTGATGTGACAGCTCCGAACACGCCGTCCACGTGGTTGATTTCCGCCAAAAATGAAAAGGAGCTTCTTGTTATGGCGGAGAACCTCTGCGGCGAACCGCGTTCAGACTTCATTTTCCGCTTCGCATCGAAATGGCATAGCGGAACGGTGTCGCTTCTTCAAGATGATGGCACTTGGAAACCCATAGGCAAAGCATCGGCGGCATTCGCCGTTCCGGAGAATTTGCTTCAGCCGCTTTCCCCGCAGTTCTTCAAGGTGTCTGTAAAATAGAGTATAAGATTTATGTGCGCAACCCGCGACTTCCTTGAATGGTACAGTAAGTGATCTGCAGAGGAAGCGGCTGCCTGTGGTATAATTTCCGGCATGACGTATGTGCTGCTGACAGAAGGTACAGGGAAAGGGGTGCATGAACGGACCAACGTGTCCGTTCTTGCCGATGCATGCATCCAGGATTCGCGGCAGTGCGTCAATCTTGAACGTGGGCCGGGGACGAAGATAGGCGCTGTGATCACTGGGCATATCTTCGGGTTTGGAACGGTCAACATCGTGCTGCGCCACTATGAATGGCTGGCGCAAAGGTTCCGTCCGGCGGAAGAGACCAAAATCTTCATTTTTGGTTTTTCGAGAGGTGCGCTTGTCGCCCGTGTGCTGGCCGATCTGATATGCAACTGCGGAATTGCGACAGATGCATATGATGCACGGAAGGTGTTCAAATGGTGGATGGGTGGACACTACCCCGAGGCCATCAATGCGTTCCGCAAGGAACGGCGTCTGCTGCCGGGCCATGTCGATTATCTTGGGGTGTGGGATACAGTTGATTCATCAGTTGGTATAGATGGAGAGAGGCACAGGCGCGTTCCGGACAAGGTCGGGTTTGCGCGCCATGCGGTGGCGCGAGACGAGAGAAGATGCTTCTTCGATTATGTGCCGATGGAAGGGGAGAACGTTGAGGAAGTTGTATTCCCCGGCAGCCACAGCGATGTCGGCGGCATTTATCCTGACAACCATGAAGTGGCTGATGTCGCGCTTGGCTGGATCGCTCAGCCAGCCATCGACCGTGGACTGCGGATCAAGCCGGGAATCGAATTCAAGAAAGATGTGGACCCATCATCGGTTGTCATCCATGATTCGCAGGACGAAGCGACCAATATATGGGGATTGCTGCCGTCCCCATCGCGTGTGCTGACCCACCTGCGCGAGCATCCGCTGTGCAAGGTGGTGAAGGCGATGATATGATGTCCAAAACACGAAGTGAGCTTTGATGTTATGTCTATCCGAACTCTCCAATAGCGAGAAGAGTCCGGTGGACTCTTTGGGGATAATGGTGAGATGACAGAGAAGGACTTTCGTGGTTGAGGTGCGGGGCTAAAGTTTTGCACGGTTGACGAAATACACCGCGCCGACCATGCAGAGGAAAGCCCACAGATAATCCCAACGCCACTTCTCTCCCATGAAGAGGATCATGAACGGAACGAATACCGTTACCGTTATGACTTCCTGGATGATCTTCAGCTGAGCCACGTTAAGGCCGGAGCTGGCTCCAATCCGGTTTGCGGGGACGGCTATCACATATTCGATGAGGGCGATGAGCCAGCTCACGAGGATGATTGCGATGAGCGGCCATGAGCTTCCGCCCGGCTTCTGCGTGCGCAGATGCCAGTACCAGGCGAATGTCATGAACAAGTTGCTCGCGACGAGCATCAGTACGGTGAGGGCAACGCCCCATATTCTCGAAGTCTCTTGCATCATATGTTATAGCACATTTCTCATTCGTCCGGTTTTGCTGAACCGGCGCAGAACCGAAAAAATGAGATAAAAGTATATCATAGAATCATGCATTGAAAGCGAAACTAAATTTGACAAAATTTTCAGCGCTTTGTCATCTGTGAGAAAGCGTGTGTGATATAATTTCGCCAACTTTTGGAGATGCGTTTTCTTTGGGAAGGAAACGTGTCTCCGGATGCAGGTTGCGGCAACGCGGTCTGGATGTTTGAAAAGAACCTTCTGAAAGCAAACTCAAATGGAGTCTGTCCATCAACAGTTCAGAAAGGAGATGTGTCATGAACTTCGATCTTCTTCAAGCATTTCAGACTGCAGTCAACGGATATGGACTGCGTGACGGCAACGCGCGTGTGCAGATGGCGCAGCGCGATGACGTAGGGGCACCCTTGCGAAAGGTGGAGTGCGGAACTCCCACAGGAGAGCGCAACAACACGGTGCGATGCGCATTCAAGGAGGCTCTGATCCATGCGTTTGGCGTCAAGCGCCTTGAGGAACTGCCGAAGGAAGTCAAGGCGGTTCTCAAGATCGGCGACTTCAAGCTCTCCAAAGACGGCGAGGTGCTCAGTACTCGTCCTTTGACGATGCGTCGTGTAAAGGCTGTAATGAGCGCCGTCAGCGATGTCGCGAAGTCGGCGTTGCAGCCTGGCGATGAAGTGAGCATGTTCGAGCGGGCGGTCGTCTCCGGATATGATGAACAGGACTGGGAGGTGCTGGAGCGAGCGATGTCCCGCGTCGCAATCGCTTCCGGTCGCCAGCCCATGAAGTTCACCTTCCCGAATGGAGTGGAGGTGTCCGTTCCCCTGTCGAGCCTGACGGCGTACACCGGGTCGATACCTCCGGATCGCCTGGCTGCAAGCATAGATGATCTCCATGACCAGATACAGCGGGACATCAAGGAAGGATGCGCGATCTACGAATGTCTCAAGGGCGGAATGCAGTGCGAGCATTCGGTTGAGGCGGCCCGGAAACTGCGCCATTATCTGTCATTCATGGCCGTTGCCGCCGGGAAGGGAGGGGACAGCCGTGTGGTCTCCGTGCCGGATCCCAACGGAAAGGTTGCGGATTTCCTCAAGCTCGACAGCACCACCGACACCAGACGGCTGAAGGCGAACGATTCTATCTCGGGTGCTTCCCCCAGGGTCTTTTTCGTCAGTAGCCTTGAGTGCCTCGGCAAGTCGGTGGCGCCTAAGCGTCAGCCGGATGTGGAGAGGCGCTACCGGAAACTTGCCGAAAACCCCAGGTCGTCGAGGGTGCTTCAGCGGAAGGCGGAGCAGGGAGGGTTTACCATCGCGCAAATGTATGCGAACGTGAAGGCCGAGATGTCCCGTATCTCAACGGTCGGATACGAGGAGCTTCTTATAGACGCAAGAAAGGAACTCGGTAATCCGGATGTTCCGGATGACAAGATGCTCGGGTTGATCGGCGATACGAAGGCTTTTCGCGGTTTCTGCTCGTATAGGTGCGACCTTTCCGAGTTCATGCTGTATCTTCAGGCCAACCGAGGCGATCTTGATCATCCGGAGATGCGTATTGGAGATGAGGTTGTCCTTACGGAATTGGATCTGAAAAGGATATCGGACGAAACCAACGTCAATCAGGTGCTGTCGCCGCGTGGGGCGCCGGAACGCCGGGTGATCAGGGAACCGTCGTCCAGCCAGACGGCAGGGACTGTCCCTGTCGGATCGGTCGATTGGTGCCGTAAGCTTGTCATGAGCTGCGAGGGCGAAAACCGTTTCCGGGACGGCTTATATCTTATAGCCAGGTGCATGCGGTTCGGTCTCCATCCCGACGGGAATCCTCCACCGCAGGAATATGACAGAATGAGAAACACGGAAACGGCGTTTGCCGAGTTTGCAAAGTACATCAATGATCTGGACAAGAAATGGCTTGCCGACTTTGAATGGTACGTGAAAAGCGGCGCCATCAAGGCCGACAATGAGGCCATCGATTTAGCCATGAACGGTCCCAGAAGGGAGGGGGAGCGTCCGTTATGGGCCGCATTGAAGAGAGGGGTTATCGATAGGGATTTCCCTGAACACCTCTGCCGTGAAATGGTGAAACTGTTCAAGTCGGATGACCCCAGCCAGCCGTTCAGCGATCGCCTGACGCGCCGCAACTTGCGGCATGGGATGATGTATCCCGTCAATGGCAACGTCGCCGCAAAGGCGGCATCCGTCTCCTGGGGGTTCGGGACGTATGACATAGGACGCATCATCAACTACATCAAGGACTGCGGCTTTAAGATCTCCGAAGCTTCGGCTTCCGATCTCGGCAAGCTCTCTGTGATCGCGATGCTGTGCGATTTCAGGTTGGAAGAGGCTCCGACTTTCATCCAGCGTCAGACGGGCAAGACTCTTTCCGAGATAACGACGAAGGATATCGAGTCGCTGTTCAAGCTGAAGTTTTCCGGGCGCCTCAATGACAAGGGCGGCAAACTTGGAGGAGTGGTGGGTGAAACCGTGGCCATACTGAAAGGCGAGAAGCTTCCGTCAATGACGAGTGCGGATGGCAAAGATGTAATGCATCTGCTGTCGGCGCTGCGCACGCTCTCCGATTCCACTCCTGGCGCTGCCGTTGTCACGGACTTCTGCGGACGTAAGCTGGCTCTCAGGCAGACTCTGTCAGGTGCGTTGGTGTTCAATGTCGGCGGATTCGAGTTCATA
>JAFXEA010000185.1 GCA_017521065.1 Kiritimatiellia bacterium
CGGTGCGATATACACCGACTTCTTCCTTTTCATTCTCATAATGACAGGTGCTGTCGTAGGTATGGTGTACGCTCTCGGACATCCCGATGTCGGCGGCTTTTCGGCGATGATGTCCAATCCCGTCGTGCAGAAGCACCTCTCGTTCATCCCGGATGTGAACAACACCGACCTGTTTGTCGCCATCTTCGTCATTCCGATAGCGATCCAGTGGTGGAACGTGTGGTATCCCGGGTCTGAGCCTGGCGGTGGCGGATATATCGTCCAGCGCATGCTTTCCGCCAAGAGCGAGAACCACTGTGTCGGCGGTTCGGTTCTGTATCAGGTGGTCAACTATGCGATACGTCCTTGGCCATGGTATCTCACCGCGTTCGCCTCGCTCATCGTGTTTCCTGACCTCGCATCGCTGCAGAAGGCGTTCCCCCACATAAACCCCGCGCTCGTGAAGGGAGATCTTGCCTATCCCGCCATGCTCACCTTCGTTCCGAACGGATGGCTCGGAGTTGTGGCCGCATCGATGATGGGAGCTCTTTTCTCTACCGTCGCGGCGCACCTTTCGATGGGCTCGAATTACATCGCCAACGATTTCTGGAAACGCTTCGTGAACCCCAATGCGACAGAGAAGGAACTTATCGTTGTCGGACGCTGGACTGTTGTTGCGCTGATGGTGATGACGGCAGGAATCGCCCCGCTTCTGTCGTCCGCAGGTGCTGTGTTCAACCTCATTCTCCAGATCGGCGCGGGTACGGGACTCATATATCTCTTGCGCTGGTTCTGGATGCGCATAAACGCCTGGAGCGAGATAACCGCTATGGCGGTGTCGTTCGTGGTCGCGGTGTTCCTGCAGCTCGTTTATCCGCACCTTGACCTTCCTGCGCTCCAGTCCTGGCACCGTCTCATCATCGTGATGGTCATCACGACGGCTGCATGGGTCGGCGTCACGCTGCTTACGCTTCCCACCGATGCGGCCAAGCGCGCGGCGTTCCAGAACAAGATCCGCGCCAACGGACACGACATCGCCTGGGGCATGTTGGCGATGTCGGTCGCCTGCGTTGCGATTTATTCAATGATGTTTGCGGTAGGATACTGGATCTACGGAAAGACGTCCATGGCTTCTGTCATGACTGCGATTTCCGTCGTTGCGGGAATCCTGCTCTTCCCGGTTCTCAGGAATTTGAATTCAAAAGGAGACAAGTAAATGTTGGGTGAACTCACTGCGGCTGAAGTCAAGGCCAAGGCAAAGGAATGCGGCGCGGATATCGTCGGAATCGCACCGATGAGCCGCTGGGAGGGCGTGGATAAGCAGCACGATCCCCGTTATATCTTCCCCGGCGCGAAGTCGATGATCGTTCTCGGCTTCCGCATCCCGCGCGGAAGTCTTCGCGGAATCGAGGAAGGGACGCAGTTCCTGAACTACGCGTCCATGGGCTATGCCGCGCTGAACACGATCTACGGGCCGATGGTGCTTTGGGAACTGAACCGCTTTTTCGAGGACCACGGCTATGAGGCCGTTCCGATGGCGAACCTCAACGGCGGCGAAGCGATCAATCCGCTCACAGGAAACTTCCGCAAGGGCTGGAGCCGTCCGGTGCGTCCCGGACTGCCTGCACCGGACGTTGCGGTGGATTACCGTGTGGCGGCATTTCTCGCTGGCCTTGGCGAATTCGGGTATTCGCGTGCGTTCCTCACTCCCGAGTTCGGTCCGCGTCAGCGCTTCGCGATCATGCTCACGGATGCGGAGCTTGAACCCGATCCGATCTACACGGGCAAGATATGTGACCGTTGCATGGAGTGCGTCAAGCACTGCCACGGCAAGGCGATTTCCGGCACGGAGACGGTCAAGGCTGTAATCGGCGGCGTCGAGGTGGAGTGGGCGAAGCGCGATGAAGTGGCGTGTTCGCAGTCCTTCCGCGAGGGCGGCTTGAACCGTGAGCTTTCTCCATTCGAGGGAGCGTATCCGCGCAAGTACGGATACGGTCTTGCGCATGAAGGCAGCTGCGGCTGCATCCGCGCTTGCATGGTTCATCTTGAGGAACGTCGCAAGATGAAGAACGAGTTCCGCAATCCGTTCCGCAAGCCGGGCTGGAAGCAGTGGGAGATAGACCACTCCAAGCCGTATGAACTTACACCGGAAGTTGAGAAGGAATACGAGGGGCGCATTGAGGATCAGTACGCCTATACCAGCTACAATCTCAAGAGCAACTACGGTTCCGCTGCGGCGGCTGGCATCGATGGAGACGCGAAGAAATGAGTTCTCTTTCTGAAAACGTGACCGCAGCCGAAGTGAAGGCGCTTGCGAAGCGCCTCGGCGCGGATCTCGTCGGCATTTCGCCGATGAGCCGCTGGGAAGGGGCTCCCAAACAGAACGATCCGCGCTACATCTTTCCCGGCGCGAAGTCGATGATTGTACTCGGATTTCGCATTCCGCGCGGACTCCTCCGCGGTATCGAGGAGGGTACACGCTTTCTCGACTATCCGGGAATGGGGTATGCTTCTCTCAATCAGGTGTACGGTCCGATGGTGCTCTGGAAGCTAAACGCGTTTCTTGAGGAGCGCGGTTACGAGTCAGTGCCGTATCTCAATTCGAACGGCGGAGACTGCATCAACCCCGTGACGGGCATGTTCCGTCAGGGTCTGAGCCGTCCCGTCGCCGAGGGCAAGCCTTTCCCCGACATCCTCGTCCATTTCCGCATCGCGGCGTATCTCGCCGGTCTCGGAGAGTTCGGATGGTCGAAGGTGTTCCTCACGCCGGAGTTCGGTCCGCGCCAGCGTTTCGCGCTCATGTTCACGGACGCCGAGCTCGAGCCGGACCCGATCTTCGAAGGCAAGATCTGCGACCGCTGCAAGCTCTGCGTGAAGAGCTGTTCGGGACGCGCCATTTCGATGAACGAGAGTGTGAAGGTCACGCTCGCAGGACATGAGGTGGAGTGGGGCAAGTTGGATGAACTCGCCTGCGAACAGGGTCTTCACGGCGGAAAGAACGGAGAGCTTTCGCCGTTCGACAAGGAATATCCCCACCAGTACGGCTACGGCCGCGCCGTCGAAGGCGCTTGCGGATGCATTCGTGCGTGCATGGCGCATCTTGAGCAGCGCAAGAAACTCAAGTGTGATTTCCGCAATCCGTTCCGCAAGCCAGGCTGGACGCAGTGGAAGGTGGACCATACCACTCCGCCGGAAGCGCCACCGGAGTACGAAGGAAGGATCGAGGATCTCGACGCGCCCGTCCAGGAGAATGACGACTATAATCCGCTCAACGAC
>JAFXEA010000186.1 GCA_017521065.1 Kiritimatiellia bacterium
GATGCAGAAGAGGCGGAAATACTCGAGCGTCTTTTCAATGCCTCCATCCTGACTGCAGACGCGTTCGTAGTAGTCGACTATCGGCGCAGGGGGAATCGTCTGATCCTCCCAGCCAGCCGTCATTATGATCTTGCCGCCTCGCCTGCGGAATGCAGAAAGGTCGGCGGAGCAGGCATTGAATTCGGGGGCATACTCCTTCAGGTAGCCGTCAATCTCCTTCCAGCCGATATCCTTCCAGCGGCTATAGCCTATGCCGTTGGCGAGCAGGTAGCTGCGCAGATTCACAATCCCCATCCAAGACATGTTCTTGCCGAGATAGGAACCGGGGACGAATCCGTTGAAATAGCATTTGCCGTCATGGACGAGAGGAAGGTAAAGCCGCTTGAGGCGGGCGAGTTTATCTCCCGACCGGAGAGAGGGGCATTGCCGGGCCGCCAGCGCGAGAAAACCGTCAATGTCGGCTTCAGGCAGGCGAGCGTCTGAAATGGCGTATCCTGCGAATGGAGCCGGTTCTTTCGGCCTGCGGTATTCGACCGCAGCATCGGCAACCACGCGCATTTCATTGGTGGTGAAAAGCGACTTGCCGTTCACGTCGTGCGTCTGCCGCCAAAGATGCCATACGGCGATTTCGTTCACGGCGGAGTTGTTGTCGGGGAGAGAAGATATTATGCCGTCATAGTCTTCCGGATAGCGTATCGCTTCACTCATTCCCTGCCGCCCGCCGGTTGAACCGCCACAGAAATACGCCTTGTCGCACGGACGCCCATAGAACGCCTCGACTATCTTCTTTCCGTAAACCGTCATCAGGTGCGTGGCGCGCCATTCGAAATCGCGCCGGACATTAGCCGGCCACACCTTAGAGTTGGTTCTTCCGAAATCAGTGATCATCCACGTGCCAAGATCGGTGGTCACCCCCGCGGTACCGGCCGCCGTATATGTGGTGAGCGACGGAAGCGCTCCTGCATGCCCGCTATTTCCCTGCCCCCACATCCGTCCATCCCATAATTTTGGCGGAGGAAGCTCGGCACGGCAACGGATATCACTTCCCTTTTCCGGTTTCAGCACGAAATCAACACGAACAAACACCCCTCTTTTCACATCTGTGCCATCTTCATCCTGAATCGCAGCCCACATCGCAAGCGGATTGGAGTTCTTTCCGGATCCACGCTCAAGCAACACCACATTCGTCACTGAGCAGATGGAGTCCTTCACACCCTTGACACGCTCAAAACGCACAGTGATATCATCGCCGAGTCCACACAGTGCGGCAACGGTCATGAGCAGCGACATTAATGCAATCTTTGATTTCATGCCCACAAGTATAGCAAAATACGCTGTTGCAATGTATGCAAAACTAAATATAAATTATACGAACAAAGCGCGGTCGAACCAACGCAAGCCGCTAAACAACCTATCTGCGGCACATGGTTGGAGATATGCCGGTGATACGCTTGAAAACCGTTGCGAAATGCTGCGCCGAAGGAAAGCGGTATCGACTTGCGATGGCGGCTACGCTCAATTTCGGATTGGCGAGATCGGCACGCGCCCGCTTTACCCGCACATCAAGAAGATAGGCATGCGGCGTAAGCCCCGTCGCACGCTTGAACGCATCGATAAACGCAACAGTCGAAAGCGCCGCCTCTGCCGCCATGTCTTCTACCGAAAACTCAGATTCAGGGGAGGATTCCATTCGGGAAATGATCGCCTTCACCCTGGAATTCGGCCTGCCATGATGCGATGGTGGCAGTTTCGGCAACTCTATCAACGCAAGCAGAAGCTCCAATGCAGCAGACTTCATCGTCAATCGGCGCATCGTCGTACCGCGCGCTTCCGAATCGTACAACTTGAACAACCGTTCGAAAGCAACGTGAACCCTTTGCGAAGAAGGACAGATCATATACGGAAAATCATGCAAGCCACGTGAAATCAAGGAACTTTCACGCGGCGTCAGTCCGAGAATGGACGAGCCTTTTTTCGGTATCTTGAAAAGCAGTCTGTAAAGACGCATTCCCTTAGGGTTGTTGCACCGCCGATGAGGCTCGCCCGGTTTGGATATGAACAACTGCCCCGGAAGTATCTGGCATTCTCCATCCTCGGTATCATATCGTATATTCCCTTTAAGGCAGAGGCTTATCTCCACATGTTCAGGATGAATATGCAGATCCACACCGCTTCTCACCGACTTGAAACTGCTGCTGGCAAGAACCGGAATGCAGTCACAACCGTCAGGGCGCAGGTCAATTATGCGCCAGTCATCTCCATCGTCATACCTGATCGGCTCGACGATGAAGCCTTCTTCTTTATTTGGAAGACGGCTCACCGGAATACGGCTCCATGCGCAAGGTCCATTCCTCCTTGGACGCACGAAGCTGGTATTTGTCCATGGGCTTGGGACCGCACGACGCACCGCCAAGGCCAAGCTGGCGGATATCGAGATTGAGGCAAACCTCATCACGGAGTTCAGGCAGATTGCATATCCGCTGCTGACCATTGCGGTGACGGGCGAACTCAAGATCCTCCACACCATAGTGGAGTGCCTGCATGAACATCGGAACCGAACCGGAGAACTTGACGCCCTTGCCGTCCGAACCGGTGAACGCCGCCCAGCGCACGTCGCTGCGGTAGCCGTTGTCCTGGGGACGCACATACGCCTCGTACTGATCCGTAACCGTCGAATCGTACACACCGAAGAAGGATGCCGTCTTGCGGTCAATGTAGTTCTCGCGGGGACCGCGGCCATAGTAGCGCAGCTGCTCAAGATCCTTATCAAGCTTGAACGACAGCCCAAGACGGGGCAGAGACTTCGGCATTGTACCGAACGGAACGACGGTATTCTTCACGGATATCGCCCCGTCTGCGTCAAACGACCACACCGACTTGTGCGTGAAACCGGCGGACTTCGCACCAAACACGCTCACGTCAAAGGTGATGCTGTCCTTGCCGATAACCGCAGGACGCGCATGGTAGCGCAGCTGACTGAGACCGGAGAGATAGAAGTTGCCGGCATCCTCAAGACCGCGTCCGCGGAGCCATATGTCATTGTCGGTGAAGGCTCGCATGCATGTGAGCTGCGGACCTGCAACGACACCAGCGACCGGATCCTTGAGAATGGTCTTTCCGTTCATCACAA
>JAFXEA010000187.1 GCA_017521065.1 Kiritimatiellia bacterium
ACGAACAGAAAACCAGCCCGAGGCAAAAAGAGAACAGCGATACCATGAACTTTCAATCCCTTACATCAGCGCAAAATAACTGCCATCGGAACGGACGAGTAGTTTGCGAGAATAGAAATGCACCCGGAAGGCGCCCCCTTCTGCGTAACGGTACAAGTCAGCTGGTCGGCAGGATAGTCCACACCGTCAACCGTAAAACCAAGGAAACGACGCCCGGAGTCGGATTTCTTCTGTGCCGTAACCGTAATTGATGCAGAAGACTCAAGCGCATTTGTGCCAACAGAACCTCCAACAACAGTAAGCGGTTGCGGCCCACCCCTGCTTGTCAAAACAGATACGGCCTGCACAGGATGGTGGATCGCACCGGCAGTAACCGAACCATCCGCACCAAATTTAAGTGGACGACCATTGTAATCTCCAGAGGCAAAAGCCAAATGTTCCTTCAAACCTGAGAGATTGGCATACTCAATCGCAGGAGAACATGAAAGGATACGCCAGTCATCCGCACCTGCAAGACACGGATCGGCAATCAGACAATCGGTAACAGTTGGACTTCCCGACAGATCTGTACCATATAGTATACTGTTGTCCAAGATGCAATTTTTAGTCACGTAATGCCCACCGCGCAATACGGAAGCATATATTTCCGTCTTACTCCCGATCGCACCGTCAATTGTGCTGAATCTTGCAGCAGCAGAATTCCACAAGACACTTGGCGTAGTGCTGTTACCTACAACATTATCCCGTACAAGACATGACGTAATGGTTGAACCCCATAACGTACCTTGATACACAGTTGTATTATCTGCTATCAGGCAACGGAAGAAATATGCGTTTTTGGTAGCACCGGCCCAATGCGCGTGGTTGTTCGTAATTATGCAGTCCAGAACATGTTCCATCGATCCGTTATACGCTCCAGCAGCGGCTGAATCCGTAAACTGATTGACCCCCTCAGGCGTTGCGCCGGTATAACCTCCAGTTAGCGTAAAACCCTGCAATCCGCCGACACGTCCACCATGATACCATGACACACAGCGTACCGCATTCGGTCCATAGCTTCCTGTCGCCGGATCTGGCGCTCCGACAATAAATGTCTGCTCGGCACCATGCGTTGACACAATCCTAAGGGTCTTGCCGACAACTGCCACGCGGTTGGACATTCCCTTGTCGAGTGCGCCGCCCTTATCATAAACTCCAGGCGCAACAGATATGTATGAACGTTTCGAATATGTACCTGACGCAGCATCAACAGCATCTTGAATCGTGGTGAATGCCGTTTCAGGCGTCAATCCATCGGGAGACTCTGCCTTGGAATTGACATCCACATAGTAAACATCATGTGCAGCATACGCATGATTGGTTATCACTTCGTCTTTGGGCGGCGGTGAAAACCAGAATTTCCCGTCAAAATGCGGATAATGGGCCAACTGCTTGGTACATTCAGGCAGAAGATCATACTTGAACAACGGTTTACCGTTCCCAAATGTTGCCTGTACACACCATTGCGTCGGATATGTCTCGGCGTAGGCGTAAGATCTGCGGTCTTTCAAATACATCTTTCCGATATCAGTCTCCCATTGCACTGTGTCATCACCATAAAACACAACGCAACCTCCTTCAGGATTTACAGATTCTTGAATTGCACCGCAATTTATCATACCTGTTTCGGGGATCTCATTCCCATAAAAATCGCGGTAATAATACTTTTCTTCGATATATTCTTTCCAGGCTGCAATTGGATTATATATGGATATACGCTTTGTAAGTGACGCATCTCCACAACCAACTGCCGCCGAACCGGAGAGAAGCCTGTAATCTCCAAATGACGGAGCGAGAAACACATGATCCGTCACCCCAAATTCACACTTGTCTGAAGCGTTAAACTCCGTTTCTTTGCAGGAGAACACACAATTGGTGGCATATGCACTATCCTTAACACCAAAAGTACCTGTATGATTAAGCACAAGACAATTCGAATAGCGAATATTTCTTCCTTGATATGATGCCGTTGAAGAATTATCGACTATCGTACACCCGACAATCTCATAGCAATACCGAAACATTTCGCCTGGTCCGCTATTCCCAAGAAACACACTACTGTAGGCGCGTCCGTCATATATTGCTGAAGAATTTGCTGTTGCCATATTCCCTGCCACTTTACATCTTAAAGCTGTACATCCATGAAAAGCACCTCCATAATACGCAGCATTGTTCGAAATAACACAATCACAAATATAATTATAGTAACAAGCTGGGGAATACACGCCACCGCCTCTCTCTTTATTTTGGGACGTTGCACCGTTACAGATTGTGAATCCCTCGACAATAACACCAAGACTATTCATCGCTATACAGCGTAGCGCATTCTCGCCAAGTCCAGACTCCGTATTGTCCTTTAATCCTGTAATGAACGTACTATCCTTACCTGCACTGGAGCGAAGCCAAATACATTTATTTGTTATGGCGACACGTGCAGTTAAATCCCCGGCATACCCTTTCCCTTCATCGTAAACACCAGGTAACACTGTTACAATATCACCTTCCTTGGTTAAATCGACAGCCGCTTGAATAGTACGCTTTGCAGTCTCAACAGTAAGACCATCACCACTGTCGTCCGGACGCTCCTTCGAAACAAAGTATTCCGTTGCCGAAACAGAAAGCGATCCAGAAACCGCAAGAACAGTAAACATACTGCGCAGCATTAAACGCAGTTCACGGACATTCTTCGACATATGCAAACTCCTTGAATTAAACTAATTTCACAACGGGAGAGCATAATATCAAAAACATTTTTTTTTCAACCGAAATCGGAATATAACACTGCAAACCATAAAGCTCCACTCTTGATGTGAGTGAAGTCTGAGAATCGCTCTATAACCTGGGTAAAGCTGTCAGCCTTCCGCAGCCGCGTTCATTTCGGAAAGAGTCACCCTGCCATCATAGAGAGCTTTGCCGACGATGGCAGCGCGAAGATTGGGCTTGCCGAGCGCGATGAGGTTCTTCACGTCCTGAGGCGACGACACTCCACCGGAAGCGGTGATGTCACACGTAGGCGCGGCATCGCAGATTGCAGCCATCTGAGCGAGGTTGGGCCCCCCAAGCATTCCGTCCGTAGCCGTATCGGTGTAGATTATCGTCTTTACGCCCATGGCGGCAACGGCACGGGCAAGCTCGACTGCAGGAGTCTTGGACGTCTCCACCCAACCTTTCGTCTGGACGAATCCATCCCTTGCGTCAATCCCCACAGCGATTCTGTCGCCATAGATCTCAATGGCTTTCGTAAGAAATTCAGGATCGTCAAGCGCTGCTGAACCAATGATTGCACGGGCCGCACCGGCATCAAGAACCGCCGCCAAGGCCTCAAGGTTGCGGATGCCACCGCCGACCTCCACAGGTCCGCCAAACGCCTTTATGATTTCGCCAATCACCTCGGCATGCTTTGGGGTACCGGCGAACGCACCGTCAAGATCGACGACATGCAGTTCCTTGCCGCCCTGACTCTGCCAATCTGCAGCCTGTGCCGCAGGATCGTCGCCGTAAACGGTGACGTCATCCTCGCGTCCCTGACGGAGACGCACGCATTTGCCGCCCTTAAGATCTATAGCTGGGAGAATAATCATAAAGTTGAAAGTTGTTAGTTGTGAGTTTAAAGTTGTGGGTTGCAGGTCGGAAGCAAGTGGATTCAGATCTTTCCTTTGGAGGAAGGAATGCCCTTCTCTCGCGGATCTTTTGCCGCCGCCTGACGAAGTGCACGGGCGAACGACTTGAAGATGCCTTCACAGACATGGTGGGCTTCATCGCCGTATATCTCGCGGAGATGTATGTTGAGACGGCCTTCAACGGACACGGCGCGGAAGAACTCCTCAAGAAGCTTGACCTCGAAATCACGGATCATCATGTGCTTCTTGCCGGATACGAACACCACGAACGGCCTGCCGCCAAGATCGATGGATGTCTCGCAAAGTGCCTCATCCATCGGAATGGAAGCAAAACCATAGCGTGTTATGCCCTTGCGGTCATCGAGAGCTTGATTGAGAGCCTGTCCGAACACAAGCCCGACATCCTCGACCGTGTGATGGTAGTCGACATCAAGATCGCCGTCCGCCTTGACGGTGAGATCTATCAACGCATGCTTTTTGAGAAGCTCAAGCATGTGGTTGAAGAAGCCGATGCCGGTATCGATCGTCCCCTCGCCTGTGCCGTCGAGATCGAGACTCAAGGAAATCTTCGTTTCCTTTGTGTCTCTCTTTACCGTTGCTTTTCTCATTTCAGAAAACTCCTTGATGTCAGGCCGGCTTGTAGCCATCCTTGAGTGTGACCGTACGGTTGAACACAGGCTTGCCCGGCTTCGAATCCACTGCATCCGCGCAGAAATATCCGGTGCGCTCGAACTGGAACGACTCGCCCGGTTTTACGTCTCCGAGCAGCGGCTCGACATACGCCGTAACGGTCTTGAGCGAATCGGGATTGAGGAACTTGAGATAGTTCTCGCTGCCTTCCTTCATCGGATCGGGATCCGTGAAGAGTCTGTCGTACAGACGCACCTCGGCGGGAATGCCGCTTGCGCAATCCACCCAGTGGATTGTACCCTTCACCTTGCGTCCATCAGGCGCATTGCCGCCCCAAGAGCCTTCATCCCATGTGCAGTGGATCTCGCTGATGCGACCGTCGGCATCCTTCTCGAAGGACACGCACTTCACGATGCAAGCGCCACGCAGACGAACCTCGCCGCCGGGAACGAGACGGAAGAACTTCTTCTCCGGCACTTCCATGAAGTCGGCGCGGTCGATCCATATCTCACGGGAGAACGGAACCTTGCGCATACCGGCGGACTCGTCCACAGGATTGTTAGGCAGCTCCACCTCGCGCACACCATCGAAATTATCTATCACAAGCTTGACCGGATCAAGCACCGCCATGCGGCGGAGCGCAGTGCGGTTGAGCTCTTCGCGCACGCACCATTCGAGCAAGGCAGGATCGGATTCGCTCTCCATCTTCGACACGCCAATACGGTCGCAGAACTCACGGATGGCACCCGGCGTGAATCCGCGGCGGCGCATTCCGCACACGGTCGGCATACGCGGATCGTCCCATCCGGCAACGTGCTTCTCTTCGACAAGCTTGAGAAGGAGACGCTTGGACATGACTGTCCACGTGATGTTGAGACGCGCAAACTCGCGCTGCTGCGGACGGATCTTCACTCCGTTGCGGACGACGAGAAGCCCTTGTTCGTCGAGACGGTCGACAACCCAATCGTAAAGCGGACGGTGCACCTCGAACTCGAGCGTGCACATCGAATGGGTCACGCCCTCAAACGCGTCCTCGATCGGATGCGCGAAGTCGTACATCGGATACACACACCACTTGTCGCCAAGATGGTAGTGCGACACGTGACGGATGCGGTAGAGAACCGGATCGCGGAAATGGATGTTAGGCGAAGACATGTCGATCTTCGCGCGCAGACACCACTCGCCATCGGCATACTTGCCGTCACGCATGTCGTGGAAAATCTCAAGGTTACGCTCAGGCGACGTATCACGGGAGGGAGAGGCGCGTCCGGGCTTGTCAGGAACGCCGCGGTATTCCTTCCACTCCTCCTGACCAAGGTTGCAGCAGTACGCCTGACCACGACGGATCAGCTCCTCGGCGATCGAATACATCTGGTCGAACATGTTGCTTGCGTTGTAGAAACCAGGCTCTCCTGAATCGCCCTCGCCAGACCACTTGAAACCGAGCCAGCGGATGTCGTTCTTGATGTTCTCGGCGTAT
>JAFXEA010000188.1 GCA_017521065.1 Kiritimatiellia bacterium
TCCTTTGCCAAAGCAAATGCGACTGTGATCGTTCCCTACGTTTCCAGCAGCAATCAGCCCCAGCCCGAAAATTCAACGGGCAAGGAATGGTTCTGAAAGCCGCTCCCTGCCCATCAACTATCAAAGTGACTTTGCGCTTAGAAAGTGTATGCTATCGATGCCGATATCAGATGAGAATAGGAGTTGTCGCATGCGAAGCGGTAGTTTCTGTATCCAGTCGCGGCATTGCCCGCGTGAATCTTGCGCGTCTCGGATTCCATGATAATAAAGCTGTAGCCGAGATCGATGCGCCAATCCTCGAGGAATCTGTAGCTTGCACCGAAGCCGATGATGTGGCGGTCTCCGGAAGGAAGCATCGTCGTACCCTTCTTCTTGTTTGCGGGATCCATGTCATAGGTGTAGCCGATACGGCCTGTGAAGCAATCCGTGAAATCATACTCGAAACCGAACCCGGTGCGCCACGCATTGCGCCAGTTGAGCTCTTCCGTATAGCTCGCATCCTTGCCGGCGTAGTTTTTAGGGAGACGGAAGTCTATGTGGTCCACCGTGCTCCACTCAGTCCATGTAAGGGACGCGCCACCACGGAACTTCTCGGTGAAATCATAGTTGGCGCCCATCGTGAGCGATGCGGGAAGTATAAGCTTAGCCTTGCTGTCACCATTGCGGGGGGCGTTCTGAGATGCCGCCTGACCGGACTTGTCGACGTACTCCGCCTCCATATCGCCTTCAATGCGATGGTTGATGCGGGAACGGTACACAAGACCCAAACTCAATTCGTCTGTGACCTTATACTGGGTGGCAAGCATATATCCGCAGCTGAAGTCATCACCTTCAAGGTGTGTGCGGATGTACTGACGACCAAGACTGTAATCGACAAATTCCGGACCGTAGGCGGGAATGCCCGGCTGATAATAGGGATTCTTCACCTTTACGCTGTAGTCGTCCTCATCAAACGGGGTCTTCTTGTTCTCGAACGTTATGTACGACATACGTGCACCGGCCGCAACAGACCACTTGTCGGTTATCTTGTATGCGATGTTGGGGTTGAACGTAAACTGCTGGATGGTTGTTTCGGTGGTATCCATCTTCAGCGCCCAATCGTTGTCGTACTTTGTACCCAAACCATACTCGCAGCAGGTGCCGAAACCGAATACCAGATCCTTCAGCACAGGAACCGCGATGTAGGCATGCGGCGGAGGGAACCAGCCAGCGTTCATCTTCTGCTGCTGAACTCCATCAACCACAACATCACAGAAAGGATTGATGAGAGTCATGCCGACCATAACGGACACATTCGTAAGTTCCGTGAGGTTGGCGGGGTTGTAGTAGTTGGCGGAAGCATCCTTGGTGGAACCGACAAGACCATTGCCCATGCCCAAACCACGCGCAGAAGCCTCATAGAGACCAAAACCGGCGCCCATCGCCGTCACCGATGTCATGGCGGCAAACGCAACCACCAACCTGCTGTATTTCATCTTCATGCTCATTTTCCTTTTATGGCTTAAAAAGACGGTGTGACATTATATATATTTCTGTCACAAAAGTCAATGCACCTTCTTCCAGATTTTTAAGCATCGCCATAAAACAATGGTTTCCCAAACTTTAAAGAACAAAAAAGACGAATCAACTAACTAAAAGCGCACTTTCCAGGGGCCGCGGGTTTTCCAGCATTCGCGTACGGCCTCAACCGTCGGCTCCACATAGATCGCCGTCGCCTGATGGCGGAACCACGTATCCTGCCTCTTCGCCAACTGGCAGGTACGGATGAATATCCGTTCGCGGTCATCCCCTTCCCGGTAGCCGATGGCTAGAGAAGCGGTCTTCGACCATACGGGATACAGTTCGTGAAGTCTGCGCTTCTCCTCCTCAAGTCCGGCGAGAAACATCCCATCAAGTCTATCTGCGATTCGCTGACGCACCACGGCGCGGTCTATCTTGAGAACCGGATATTCCGGCGGCGGCTTCACCCATTTGCGGTCGAGTCCGCGAAGAAGTGCGGAGAAGTAGAGTCCCGTTCCACCGACGATCACTATCGGCGTCTCCTCCGGAACGCCTTTCACCCATTCAGCCGCTGCTCGCAGCCATGCGCCGGAAGAGAACTCCTCCGCAGGAGTCACCACATCCACGCCGCCCATTCTGAACTCCGCAATCTCCTCCGGCGGCGGTTTGGCCGTGCCGAGATCCATACCCTTGTACACAAGCATGGAATCGGCGGAAAGGATAACCGCCCCCATCTCGCGCGCAAGCACGGCGGCAATGGCAGACTTGCCGGACGCGGTGGGTCCGGCAAGCAGGTAGGCATTGCGTTCGATCTTTCCGTCCATCAGCGAACCTTCACGAAAAGGATGAACAGCAGGGGCGTAAGGAACGCCTGCAGGAGCATGAACCGCATCAGCACCTGTGCGTTCGACCAATTGAGGATCCGCTTGCAGTGGTCATGGAGCGGGAAGCGCACCGAATGGATAATGCGCACGAACGGAGACTGCGCGGCCTGCTCAAGCTCCGTAAGCATGCTCGGATGGCGAACTTCCATCCCAAACTTTTTGAGCGTTCGAAGCAGTACAAGCTTTCCGAGTCCGCCGCCGCCGTTCACGAGAACGATCGGAGCGACCGCGAACACGAGAACCGGGTTTCCGGTGACAAGCACTCCCACCCCGACGAGCATTCCCAGGAATCGGCTTCCGGCATCACCCATGAGGACTTTCGACGGTTCGGCGTTCCACCAGAGATATCCGCA
>JAFXEA010000189.1 GCA_017521065.1 Kiritimatiellia bacterium
AGGCGTTATCCCCAGATTCGCCATCTTGGAACGCGATATCTCGAACGACACTATCTCCCTGACATCGCCGATCAGCTCTATCTTTGCGACATCATCACAAAGAAGCAGTTCGCGTTGAAGAAGCTTAGCGTGTTCCTTCAGCTCTGCATAGGTATATCCGTCTCCATAGATCGCGTAATAGACCCCGTACACATCGCCGTAGTCGTCGCACACCAACGGCTCGCCGCATCCTTTGGGCAGAGAGCCCTTTGCGTCATTGACCTTGCGGCGCAGTTCATCCCATATCTGCGGCAGATCGTTTTTCGAGTAGCAATCCTCAATCTCCACAAGAATGATCGACTTGCCAGGGCAGGATGTGGAGGTCACGCGCTTGAGCTGCCCAAGCTGCTGCACCGCGATCTCCAGCTTGTCGGTGACCTCTTCCGCAACCTCAACCGCGGTCGCCCCCGGATAGGAAGTGATGATCTGGGCGCTTTTGATGGTGAACTCCGGATCTTCAAGCCGTCCAAGCCTGAAATAGCTCATCACTCCGGCCAGAGCCAAGGCAACCGCCAGCGAAATTGTGACGGTCGCTTTGCGAATGCATGATTCGGCGATATTCATCACTTACTCCCTGTAGAGCACGACCTTGCGGCCTTCGGAAAGGATGTTGACTCCCGCGGAGGCGATCCTGTCGCCATCCACAAGACCTTCAACGACCTCAACCTGCGATCCGACCCTCCTGCCCAGCTTGACCATACGTCTCTTGACCGTAAACTCCCCTTCCTTGCCGGACGGCTCAAGCTTCCACACGAACGCGCCGCCGTCTGCGGCATTGCAGACCGAGTCGGATGACACCCACGGTTTTGCGCCGGCAGAAGGCATGTCGCAGCCTTCGACCGTTAAGGTTGCGGACATTCCTGGCAGGAGACGCAACCGTTCAGGACGCTTCATCGCAAAGGTTGCGGTGTATGTCTGAGTACGGGTGTCTGCATGAGCCTTGAACTCACGCGAGTGCGGCTCATATTTCATCTCCGGCAGCGAATCGAAGGTAATGTAATGCCTACGGCTCTTGAACGGAGTGTTCAGACCGTCGATCACAAGCGATTCAGGAAGCGACACATCGATCTTGACCGTCTCGATATTCTGCAGTGTCAAGATCTTCTGCCCTGCCTCAACCGTATCGTATGTGGATGGATACGTATCCGCTATCCATCCGTCATAAGGAGCCTTAAGCACGGCATCCTCAACCGCCTTCTCAGCGATCTTGAGTTCCGCTTCGGCCCGGATGCGGTTGACTGTCGCGACCGATATCTGCTCCTGAGAGACAGCACCAGCATGCTTCTTGGCGGCGGTGATGTTACGCTGTTCGGTCAGGCGCGCCTGTTCGGCTGCGGCCTTCGCCTTGTTCAGGTCCTGCATGAAGTCGCGAGTATCCAAAACGGCAAGCACATCACCTTTCTTCACTTTCTGTCCGCTGCCAGCCGGGAAGTTCACGAGCCTGCCGGAAACCTCGAACGCAAGATCCACGCTGTCGTTGGCTCGGACAATCCCGGGATAGCTCAAGCGAGGAATCTTGATCGCAGTCCTCACCACTTCGCTACGGAGCGGACGCACCGGCTGCGATTCGTCGGAACCATTTTTCCCGGAGACGGGAAGCAGCCAGATCGCGGATATCGTTCCGGACAGAATCACACCTCCGGCAGCCTTTACGAGCAATGATTTCATCCCGACCTCCTTTCGCATTCATGAACTGCATCAAAAGAGCAACCCACTCATGGATGCAACCCATATATTGTTTTTGCCTGTAGTTTACCATTTACCGCAACAATATTCCACGAAAAATCATTCAGGTTTTTTGAAAAAATCATCCCGATATATAATGGAGGCCTTCACCCCTGAAACACGAACTGGCGCAATCCCTCTAGATAACATTCTGGCAAGCTTCCCCTGAAGCATGTATCTCAATTCTCCATCCAAACAGAATTCTCGCGACTACAGACCCTCTGATACATGAATTGGTCAGGTCTCTCTAATCGCATCCCGACAAGTTTCCCCTCTCTCCCCCGAAGTGCAGACCGCAAGATTCAATCCAATTGAATTCTCGCGAATATTGCTCCCTAAATAGGACTGGCTTGCTCTCTATATAAATCGCATTCTTTCGAGATGGGACATCAGCCGTAGACAGATGCCGTTCTCCAGAACTGAGTCTTGCCGGATTTTCCCCTGCAATGCGCATAGGAGGGACTGCCGGTAATATGGACAGGAAGGGATGCCTCTAAACGGCGAATTTATGGGATTTGCCCTGACGTGTAGTCTGCCGGGATTCCTTTAAACAACTAATTGGTGAATTATGCCCTGCAATATGTGTGGGTGGCGTGTAGTTCGGGTTTATTCGGATCTCAAGCTGCGCCGCAAGCGACACAACCGTCCCCTCGCATGCCTCTAGAATCTCCTTTGCCGCCTTTGTACCCTGTTTCTCCATCCCATCCCCATCACTCCGTGAGATTTCATTCCGAACTGAATTCTCATTACCCCTGCTTCGCCCCTGATTATCCTCTTCCGGCAACAGCGATGCGGCGGGAAC
>JAFXEA010000190.1 GCA_017521065.1 Kiritimatiellia bacterium
GGGTGCCGGGCAACGGGAATCAATATACCATCGAGAGGATGTTCACAGGCTCGGCGGGACAGGAAGGCGATGCTGTCATATCGTCCCGGCGTGAACAGATGAAGGTGCTCCAGTTCAACCAGCGGGAGCTGCCGGGGACCCTGACGGATCCGGACACCTATCTCCGCAACCGCATGAACGAACGTGGCAAGGTGCGCATGAATGAGGATTTCTCTCTGTCCATGCACAGATTTGCATCGAATAAACTTACCATGTTCGAAAAGGACATCAACCGCTCCATGAATGTAGTTTTGCCGAATGGAGTCAGGTTGCCGTTCGATTGCGCAATGGCTCGTGAGGAGGTTGCCAAATATGTAGCAGGCAACCCCAACGCAACGTTTGCCGGACTGGATGCCGCAGCCAGGAACAAGGCTTGGCTTTTGATGTCCCTTTTGTCTCAGGAGACTGAGAAGATTGCGATTGAAACAGCTCCTACCGCATGCAGCAGCGACGGATTTCGTAGCGCGTATATGATCAGGTGGGGCGAAGAGAAACGATCCTTTACGGTCGTTGAGACGGAAACCGGGGATTGGATTGTCAGGAACGAAGCATCCTACCGGATAGATGGAATATGTTATGACGAGATTGATGAGCCGGTGATGACAGGGCCTGATACCTG
This sequence comes from Kiritimatiellia bacterium, assembly GCA_017521065.1. GTDB lineage: Bacteria > Verrucomicrobiota > Kiritimatiellia > RFP12 > UBA1067 > UBA1731. The sequence goes on from JAFXEA010000190.1 coordinate 659, forward strand.
TCTTGACACTTCGACGGAGATATGCGTACCAAGGGCGGAGATCGACAGGATCGCCGGACTGGATGCGTCCACATTTACCGGGGTAGGGGCGGTGTCGCTTGATGCCGCCGTGTCGGTCTCAACTGTCCACAGGCTTACGCCGCCGTTAAGTGGCGAGGGGAAAGCCCAGTATGAGATTTCGCAGATTTCCGGAAAGCTGGGGCTGACAGATGGCGAAACGAGGCTGTTTGAGACAGTTGCCGGATACGAGACTGCGCTTCTCGGCTCTGCGACGGATGCACTTCCCGTGTTGAAGAACAGCCAGTCTCCGGCTCGCCGCCTTATTTCCTATCCGGCGCTTCTTGCTGATCAGTCAACATATGCGCAATGCAAGGAGCTGATGACGGTTTTCAACAGGGTCTTTGACGGTCTGTCGAAAGGCGAGAATCCGACGATGCCTGCGAACTACAGGAAAACCGTTGAGCGTTTTGTTTTTGATGAGCTGAATGCGCTTGCAGCGTCGGGCAGAAAACTCCCTTCGGTGAAGGATTTCGAGAAGAGTCTTGCGTCCGGCAATCCATATCTCGACTTTGCCCGCTGGGGATTCAGCTCGGCGGAAATGACGCATTCGCTTCTCGTTATGCCGATGAAGTTCCGTCAGCCGTTAATAGCCGCGCTCAAGGCGTTCTATGAATCTACGGACATAATGCTCTTCAACCGGCTTGTTGAGCACCGCGACGGAATACAGCGTCTGCATTCGCAAGGCAAACTTACGGCGGCATCTGCCTATGCCGAAATCATGGGCAAGGACGCACCTGTTCCGTTTAATGCTAGAACCCGGCCCATCAATGTGCAAAACTGCTTCGCGAACGCCATCATGGATGGCGTAGGAGGGTATGTCGCCAAAAATTCCGGAAGTAATCCAAATGTCGCAGCGATGATGGGTCCGGTCTATATGCTTCTGTCGAAGTACTCCATATCTGTTGAGGATGCGTTTTCTATAGCGTTGGGCGAACGCCATATCGGGGAGGACCTCAAGATCCTTAATCCTTTCGTGCCTATGGTGTACCAGAAGATCGGAGGCGATGTCGGTACCGCACTTGATGGGCTTGCAAGGGATCTTAATAGGATGACCTACGGCTATGCTGCGGATGGGCGTATGGCCAAGATCGCTCCGGGGTCTGTCTTTACTTTCCATTTGCCGGACGGGATGGATACATCCGTCTCGTCTCAACCTGTCGGATTGGATGCAAGGCAGCTGGAAGAATACAATTCGGGGAATCGGTCAAGCATTACACGTCTGTTGGGCCTATATATGTGGAAACTGTGCGGAGTGGGGCACGAGAGTCAGGTTGCGTCCTTGATCCTTGGACTGGGACAGGGGTGTCTGGCGCCACTTCGTAACATGGCGGCGATCTATGGAGTGGAGGCCAACGAACATTCGCAGGTCAGGATTGATCTGCGCAAGCTGGAGAACGGCGATGTCGAGCTTCGCGTCTCGAATCCGGAGAACTGCCCTCTGGAGTTCGACTGGACCGTCACCGTCTCGCCGGACGGAAAACAGAAGATGAGCGAAGTGAACATGCGCCGCGCCGCTGGCTTTGTTGCGGTTGGCGAGGAAGCGCAATAAGGAGGCAGGACAATGGGATTCAATGACCGCGCTGTCGCAACAGCCGCTTTCCAGAATGAAGCGCAGTTCCAGAAGTTCTTTCAGTGAGTGGCGTGATGCGGCGATGAACGGCATATATCCGGCATAGGGGTTCGCCGGAAGCAGTTTGACGACAACGGAGCCGATCTTGGGTTTGGAGGCGATGATGCCCAGTGTCCGGAAGTGCTGGAGAGCTTCCCGGGTGATGTTGCGGCTGATCTGCAATTTTCCGGCAAGCTCCCGTTCTCCGGGCAGAACGTCCCCCTCGTGGAGTGTGGCGATGTATGCGCCGATGCTGATGAATGTGGGCCGGCTTGTGCCCATTGTACAGGATAAGTATCCACTGGTCGGGTTCAAGGTGTTCGCGCCGGTCACGCTCGTGTTCCTGGCGCTGGTGAC
>JAFXEA010000191.1 GCA_017521065.1 Kiritimatiellia bacterium
AGGTGACGCATTGCTATCTGCGTGAGGCTCCGGGCTGTCCGAATCTCTGGTGGACATGGAGCGCTCCAAGTGAAGGGTTCGAGTCTTCGCTTGCGAAGATTGATATTCCGTTCTTTGCGCTTCCGGCTTCGGTTCGCTACAAGATTGACGTGATGTTCGGTGTGGCTGCGCGTGTTCAGGAAGAGTCCACGATCGACAGCCTGCCGCCTCCGGACGAAGCAGGCATACGGATCATACGTGCGCTTCAGGGAGATACGGAGATACGTCCCGATTATTATTCGGCGATAGCCGAAAAGGTTGGGATGAAGGAATGGGACCTTCTCGCCACTTTGGAAATGTGGCGCAGACAGGGGCGGCTTAAACGCATCGGGCTGTTGCTGAACCATCGAAGGATCGGATATTCGGCGAACGGCATGTGCTGCTTCCGCGTCGAAGGCGACACTCGCGAGGCCGGACGCGCACTTGCGGAGTTCGGAGAGGTTACGCATTGCTATGAGCGTCCGGTCTGTCCGTCATTCCCCTACAATCTCTATGCGATGATCCATTGCAAATCCATCGAGGAGGCCAACGCCTGCTTTGAGGCGCACAAGACACGTCTTGCCGCCCTTGAACGCCCTCCAGCCGCTTCCGTGATGCTGATCTCTACAAAAGAGTACAAAAAAACTTCAATGTCATTCTATATGTGAGGTGCAAACATGGTTTCACACAAGATAATCCCTGTCGGTGCATATGAGGCGAACTGCGTAATCCTCTGGAGCGGTGAAGATGCGCTTGTCCTTGACCCTGGACAGGATGCGGAGCTTCTGCTTACGTTCCTTTCCGGGCGCAACCTCCGTCTGCGTGCAATCCTTCTCACGCATGGTCATTTCGACCATGTGAACGGAATTCCCGGGCTGCTCGAGAAGAATCCTGACGTTCCTGTGTATGCCCATCCGTCTGACTGGGTCATGTTCGGACATCCCATGAACCGCAACCCTCCGGACTATCCCGGAGTCGGCAAGCCCGCCAACCTGCATGACATACGCGATATCGTCAAGGACTTCCCAGCGTTCTGTTTCGAGGTTCTCGAGACGCCCGGCCATACGCCCGGAAGCGTCTGTGTGAAAATGGGCACGCTCCTGCTTTCAGGCGATACGCTTTTTGCCGGTTCCTGCGGACGAACAGATTTCCCGGGAGGAAGTATGGCCGATATGCGCAAGTCGCTTGCCGCTCTCGCCAAGCTGCCGCCTGAGACTGAGGTCGTTCCGGGTCACGGTCCTTCCACAACCATTGCGCGTGAGGTCGCCTCCAATCCGTTCATCGAACGCTGAATGCGGGAACTCGCCGGATGAACGACATTCTCAGGGAGCGTCTCAAGACCGTCCCCAACAGGCCGGGCTGCTACCTGATGCGCGATGCGCGAGGGGTCATAATCTATGTCGGTAAGGCGAAGAATCTCCGTCATCGGGTGCTGGGATATTTCCGCCCCGGGGCGAGACACGCGCCGAAGGTGCGTTCGATGGTCAATACCGTCGCAGACCTTGAGTTCATGACGGTGAAGAACGAGGCTGAGGCATTGCTCACCGAAGCGTCGCTCATAAAAAAGTACAAGCCGCACTTCAACATCCTCATGCGTGACGACAAGCGCTATCTTGCGCTGCGGGCCGATCCTTCGCTGGACTTCCCGATGTTCACCACATGCCGTATCGTGCGCGAGGATGGGACAATGTATTTCGGACCGTTCCCGTCCGCACCGGTTGTGCGGGCGGCGAAGGATTTCGTGGAGAAGCACTACGGGTTGCGCGGATGCAGGTGCATAACCCCCGACGAGGATGCGAAGCTGCACTGCATGGCGGACAAGATACGCTATTGCACTGCGCCGTGCCTCGGGAAGATCTCGCCTGAAGACTACCGCAAACGCTTCGACGAGGCCTGCGCTTTCCTGAATGGGGACAGACCCCAGGTAATAGGCGATCTTGTGACGGAGATGGAGTCCGCCGCCGCAGAATGTGATTTCGAGAAGGCGGCGCGTCTGCGTGACACGATTGGTGCTCTGCGCGAGATGACGAAGCGCCACTTCGTCCGCAAATCGCCGGAGATGCGCAAGGAAGATGCGATTAAAGGACTTGGGGAGCTCGCCGCAGCGCTAAAGCTGAAGGCTCCGCCGCGTGTAATAGAGTGCGTTGACATCTCAAACCTGTTCGGAACCCATTCGGTCGCATCGCTCGTGGTGTCGATTGACGGAATGCCGGATAGACGGTACTATCGCCATTTCCGCATCGAGACGGTTGAAGGCGCCGATGATCCGCGCAGCATGGCGGAGATCGTGAGACGCAGGTACGGACCGGAATCATCTCTCACGGCGAAGTCTCCGCGCGCCGACCTCTTTATCTGCGATGGCGGCATCACCCAGCTGCGCGCGGCGCGTGCTGCGTTCAGGGAGATTGGCGTTACGGATATCCCGACTGTAGGGCTTGCCGAAAAGATGGAGATACTTGTCACGGACGATGAACGCGGCGATATCGTGCTTCCTCGCGACTCACAGGGACTGTTCGTGGCCATTCGTCTGCGTGACGAGGCGCACCGTTTCGCCATAACCCATCACAGGTCATTGCGCGACCGGACAATCCGGGAATCAGTTCTGGATGAGATTCCGGGGATCGGCCCGGCGAAGAAGGTCGCCTTGCTCAAGAGATTCCGTTCGACGCGTGGGATCGGCAAGGCCTCTGTGGAGGCCATCGCTTCTGCCGCTGGAGTCAACATGACGATTGCCAAACAGGTCAAGAACGCCTGCATTGCTGTTGGTGGATCGCACGTAAAGTGAAGGGGCGGAGTCTGTCGTCAGACCAGCTCTGCGAGGATTGTGTCGCACACTTCTGTTCCGCGTCCAGTGAGACGGTATGTGTTATCTCCGGAAAAGGCCAGGAGTCCTTCTGCGGCAAAACGGTCGAGAGTTTCCGTCCATTCGTCAACGCGGGACGCAAGCTCCGGAAAATCTGCCGCCGCTTTTATGGGCGAGAATCCTTCCTTCAACAGTCTCAGACGGAATATGACGCGAGACACGGCATTTCCTTCACGGCTGCAAGCACCGTCACCGATTCCCGTGTAGTCTTCGCCGCGCCATGTGGCGAGATTGTGGCGACATTCCTTGCCGGGTTTCGCGAAGCTTGATATTTCGTAGCGCTCAAGTCCAACGCCTCCCAATGCACATTCCGCCGCCGCAAGTTCAGCAAGCGCAGCGTCGTCAGACGGCAATGTGATGCGTCCCCGTTCCACGTCATGTGCAAGTCGTGTGTTCGGTTCAAGGATGAGCGTGTACACGCTGCAGTGGTCTGGTTTCAGCGCAGCCGCGGATTCGAGAGTGCGCATCCATGCGCCGCCGGTTTCGTCCGGCCAGCCGCATATGAGATCGATGCCGGCATTGTCGAAGCCGGCGTCCCGTATCATGCGCCAGGCGGTCCGTGCCTGTTCTGCGGTGTGCGGACGCCCCATTGTCCGAAGGGTTGCGTCATCGAAACTCTGTACGCCCATCGAGAGACGGTTCACTCCGCCTTTTTTCAGAGCAGTGATAAATTCGGATTTTACATCAAGAGGGTTCAGCTCTACGGTGAACTCGAAATCTTCGGATTTATTTTGTCCGCTGATGATGTCAAACAGTCCGGAAAGGTCGCACATCGCGGGAGTGCCGCCACCGAAATACAGTGTCGATAGAGTTTTGCCGCCGGATGAAGCGAAGAACGCTTCGATCTTGGCGGCAATCCCGTCCACATATGTGCGACGTTCCGTTTCCGTCCTTTCCACATATGAATGCAGTGCGCAATAGGCGCACTTGCTTCGGCAGAACGGGAAATGTACGTAAAGGTTCACTCTGCCGGTGCCGTGGCGGGCTCTTCCTTCACTTCGGTTGCCGCTTCGGAGTTCTCTTCGGCGGCGGCTTCCGGTTTGGACGAAACCTCGCCAAGCGTCTTTGTGCCGGAAAGAAGGGCAACGACCTCGCTTTGGACGTCACCGAGATTTTCGAGACGGATGCGAGGGTCCAGAACGATGAACGATTCACCTGTGCGACGATGCTCATAGATGCGTATGATCGTGCGGTCGGGCTGCTCCTTCGCATCGCGCTCGACGAGGATCTTAGAGCGTTCAAGCATGACGGCGAGCACATACACCACATTCTTCATCGCAGGGTCGTCAAGCGATATGAGGTGACGCAGAAGCTCGTCGGCTGTTTCCTTCTTGAGAGTCTCTTTCTTGTCTGCCGGCGGCGGAGCGGCATACACACCCTCCCATGAACTGAAAGGCTCCCATTCGCGGGGGGCAGTCTTCCAGCATTCGGGGTGGCAGTCGAGACGTTCATAGCCATCCGGCAGTTCGTGAAGCACGCTCACCACCGGAGCCCTGTCCACGAGCGGCTTTTCGCAGATGGAGCACACATGTCCGCGGCTCCTGATGTTCCATTCCTGTGACATGCGGCTTATTATATCATAATTGGATTCTTTGGAGATCCTTCAATTATTGTGCTGGACCGAAAGGATTGTTTATCTATGATGAAAGGACGCCGGGTATGGATGTATGTGCTTGAAAAGACGTTATCTTGCTAACATTCCTCTAACAGAGATTTGATACAATTTACGCCGAAAGAAAAAAGAAAAGAAAGAAAGTGAGGTCGGTATGGAAAAGGTACAGTTGGCGATAACGGTTTTTGGCGGACTCGCCATATTTGTCTATGGCATGGGGCTGATGTCCGAAGGTCTCACCCAGATAGCGGGCGCAAGGCTCAAGGCGGCGCTTGGCTACATTACGCGCAACAGATGGATGGCGATTTTCGCCGGAGCGGGTATCACCGCGATCATCCAGAGCTCCAGCGCGACGACGGTCATGACGGTTGGGTTCGTAAACGCAGGGCTTCTCGACCTTACGCAAGCGATCGGCGTAATCTTCGGCGCGAACATCGGCACTACGATCACCGGACAGATCGTGTCGCTGAAGCTTGACGATCTTGCGCTTCCTGCTGTCACTCTTGGTGTGGCGGGTCTGATGCTCGCCAAGCGTGCCGTATCACGGGGCGCATGGAAGACGGTTCTCGGTTTCGGACTTCTCTTTCTCGGCATGACGATGATGGGCACCGAACTCAAAACCTTGGCGAAGGAGCCGGGCTTTATCTCGTTCTTCTCGAAGTTCGATTGCACGCCAAGCGCCGGCGGCTACCTTCCGGTACTGTCCGTCCTCGGTGCTGTCACCGTCGGCACCCTTTGCACCATGGTTGTTCAAAGTTCCAGTGCGACGATAGGCATAACAATCGCCCTTGCGGAGGCTGGGCTGATAAATATCTGGACTGCAGTCCCGATTGTTCTTGGCGACAACATCGGCACCACGATCACAGCGGCGTTCGCCGCGATCGGCACGAACGCCAACGCTCGCCGTACGGCTCTCGCGCATTCGCTTTTCAACATCATCGGTACGGTTGTGATCATATCGACGTTTGTGATCGTGCTCACCGGATCCGACGGTGTTAAGGCACCGGCGTTTTTCCAGCTTGTCGAATCCTGTACGGAAGGGAAAGGACTGTCCGGAGAGAATCCTGGCCGTCATGTAGCAATGGCACACTCTCTTTTCAATGTCACTAACGTTTGTGTTCTTTCGTTCTTCATCCCTCTTCTAGCCCGTCTTTGCAAAAGTATAATACCTGACGGACCGAAACAGCGCACCGTTGTGCTTGAGCCGCATCTGCTCACGGTTCCCGGTCTTGCGCTCCAGGCCGCATCCCGTGCGCTCGCCGACATGACCAAGCGGTCCTGGACGATCGCCTCGGCATCGCTAAACACGCTTGTCGGACGCGCCTCTGTGGATGAAGAGGCAGTCACCCGCGCCGAAAAGGAAGTGGACGACATGCAGCTCAAGATCAGGGACTACCTTGTGGACATTTCCCGGTGCAAGCTCACCGAACGCGAGGCGGCGGCGTTGCCGGAGATGCTGCACTGCATCAACGACGCGGAGCGGATATCTGACCTCGCGCTCAAGGTGTACCGCAAGACGTCACGGGTCCAGGGCAGCCGCATATCTTCCGATGCGATAGACGGCATCGGGAAGATTGCGGCGAAGGTGCGTGCGTTTGCGCGTGTCACCGTTGAAACATTGAAGACCTCGCAGGTGGATGTGGAAGCGGTTGCCGCCGCCGAAAAGGAGATCCACGATATGGCGAAAGCAACGATACGCGAGTTCACGCTTCACATGAAGGATAGCGGTGACGGTTCTCCAAACGACATCGCGGTTCTTTCCGTGCTGTCCGCGTTGCGCGACATCACCCGCCACCTCGGCAACATTGCGGTACGCGTTCCCGCCTTTAAATCCACCAAAACCTGAGTGCTGCCGTTTTTGTGGAGGCACTTGCAAAACCCGGGAGGGGCAACGTCCTCGTTGCCCGTGCAACGGCAAATCGCGGGCAGCGAGGACGCTGCCCCTCCCATGCACGAGGTTTTGCAAGTGCCTCTGTGATGTGTGATATAATTATCTGCATTTCAAGTTTTAAACAGGAGATGCAAGAATGATTGGTTTACACGTCAAGTCGGCTTTCGCGGCGATATTCGCTGTCACTTCGATTGCGCTACAGGCGGATACTCTTGATCTACTTCTTCCGAAGCCAGTCAAGGTCGAGCAGCTCGCGGGCTCTGCTACGGCGGAGGTGTGCGCGAATGTGAAGGTTGTAAAGGGGTCTGTCCCTGGCGCTCCGTCTGCGGTGGCAGCGGAAGCGTATGTGCTTGAGGTGTCCAAAAATGGCGTTACGGTGACTGCGTCCGACAGCCGCGGTGAACGCTACGCGAGGACGACGCTTGATCAGCTGATGAAGCTTGGGAACGGAAGCGTCCCATGCTGCCGCATAATCGACTGGCCTGCGTTCCGCTGGCGCGGGTTCATGAACGACTGCGGACGCAACTATCTTGAGATGGAGGGCGTCAAGGCGATTCTTGACGTGATGGCCCTCTATAAGATGAACCTTTTCCATTGGCATCTCACCGACTACCATGGATGGCGTCTCGAATCGAAGAAATATCCGTGTCTCCAGCGTCCCGAAGTCTTTCTGCGCCAGAAGGGAAGATACTATACACAGGAACAGTTTAAGGAAATCGTCGCCTACGCCGCTGAACGCGGAATCAC
>JAFXEA010000192.1 GCA_017521065.1 Kiritimatiellia bacterium
GAAATTTTTAGGGTCTCCAAAATTTACAGCGACACAACTGCCGTTGCGAATATTGACAACCTTTTCATTCTTACGCTCTTTCTGACTTAAAAAGCTTTTTTCAAATGGCGTAGGAATACCAAAACCATTTTTTTTTTCAACCGAAAATATCACTACCCTCCCATAAGAGCGTAGTGGTTACTGAACAGAATAGCATCTGTCAACGGATGACGACCGACATTCCGCGTCTGCACACCTTTAATCCATCGGAAGAAAGAGACAAGACGTATCTTGTGGTCCGTTCTCCGTCAATAAGCAACTGCCAGCGAAGCACATTTTCAAGGCCTGCAGAACCATAGAAGCTACCGCCAAGCTCAAGAGACGAAAATCCTTTTGTAGTTCCGTTCAGCTCGACCGTTCCGCTTTCGGCGAATACAGCCCCCTTTATTGAACCTATACCTTTCTCGGCATCAAATCTTAACCTATCTACCGCAAGATTGGAGGCCTTCGCCTCAAAACTGGCGTCGCCGTCCACTTTTAGCCCTGGACATGTCGAGGGCCCATCGAACTTGAGGATTCCACACTTCACTTCCGCAAACGTCAGCAAAACATTACCCTTAAGCGTCCATTCGCCCACATCCTCCTTGATAATGGAAAGCGTGCCTATCCCGTTTGTGACATCGGTAAGGCTGTTTACCCCCGGTCCGGAGAGCGCAAGGGTATTATCCCCTTCGCAATCGGAGAATATGCCTCCGGTCAGCTCCAATCCACCCGCATCAGATCCATTCTCGATACGTCCAGCCCCGCATACGGCAAACCTACGGGATGAACACGCCTGGGCATCGCCCAGATACGCCATCGTCGCAAGATCAACAGCATCCACATCGTTCGTGCCGTTTCCGATGCGGTAGATATACTGAACACGACAATCCTCATCCGTAACACCTCCCCAGAAGTTGGTGTACGGTTTAGTGCCTTTTCCGAGTGCCGTAAACGAATCAAACTCCAGCCTACCCTGTTCAACAAGGATCGGACCTTTGTTTCCGCACCAATCCTCGTTGCGCTCCGCAAACCGCCACGTTCCGGTGCCACGCTTGATGAAACACATATAAGGCGCCGATGAGCCTTCAACTATATTGTTGCTGATTACACACGCATTTACATTCGACCCTGTAAGAATGAACTGAGCTGCGGTCACATCTGTTTTCTTGCTCGTCGCCCAATCACATCCGGAATAGAAGTATTCACACAGATTTCTCCAGCTGCCACGATAATCAACAGGAGCATCTCCATCCACGGCAAATGTAAGTCCGCCAATCGCACCCGCATCTATCACAAGCGGAGACTTGCCATATTTGTTGTAGTAGTCTATCTGCATATCGGTAATCCCGCCCTTCCCAAGATATCTGAACCCCACATAGGGCATCGGGCCCGCACAATCCGCTCCGTAGAACTGACAACAGGTACCTGGAATCGATACCAAGCACTCACTTCCAAATCCAGGATCCTCAACTCCTATGAATCCATGAAAAATCTGGGGAAAGCCTACAGAGAACGCTTTACGAACATTGGCCACTCCCATGAAATTCTGCTCTGACCACGAGTTGGGCTTATTCGATTCATCGCCAATTGCTATCTTAACAGAACTGGCCTGTGTGCCAGAGAAGATCCATGGACCAGCACCAAACGAACCTCCGTCCATATGGGACCACAGCGTAAGTTGCCTTGATACTGTTGACGTATTTGTCACAACGCCGTCACCGACAACCCCCAACACCTTTGTATTGCCGTCAGGCCAAAGCTCAAGAACACCAGGTTTCCATACCTCCACCAATGGGGAAAGGCTTTCGTACGGATACAGGTTCCCAAGACGGAGACAGCCATTGCTGACGATAAAATCCGTAACAGAATAGTTGCAGTACGTATCTTTCAAATGAATAAATTCGAGCCTGTTATCGCCAACCTTTACAAAACGCGATCTGCTGCCACTCCGGAAACATCCCGGATATTTTACATCCACAGTGCAGTCGAACGTTATGCGGCTGTTGATCAACGAATACCAATATACATTGGTGAACACATTGAGATCCTTGTCGTTGATTACAACATCGTCAGCAAACTCGATCTTGACGGCATTCTGCGGACCGGGAACCTTGCCGCCCTTCCAACGGGTCGCATCGTTCCACCCACCTGAACCATTCACATCATACTCAACATAATTTTTTGATGCTTCAGCCCATGTTGCGACATCGGCCGAGAAACAGCATGACACGCCGACAACGGCAATCAACGCGATAATTCTTTTCATAATAATCTCCTTTTTCTTCTCAATCCCATCTTGCACTGTTGCAACGTTTCAACCTAGACTGGAAATCATTGAATGTACGCGCGCCAGGCCCAGACCATAGGACCTCCGCATTGGCGCACGTACGCGGCCACATCTTGTACGCCAGATCCTTTTCAGACCAGGTGGATTCAGTCCAATTGAGCGACTGCGAACCTACTATGTACCTGTGATGCTCCTTGGGCATTCCCTCGTACGGATTGAACGAATACACCTTCTCAAGAGGAAGCCGACGTTTTTCCAAGAAGCAGAACTGAGGATATGCGCATCTGTCATCCTTTTCGCCCGTCGGGTAATCGAGATAGCAGTACAGATGCGGGCACATCACAACTTCGTGTCCTGACTGTGCGGCAGCAATACCTCCTTCATGCCCTCTCCAGCTCATTACGATAGCGCCCGGAGCAAGCCCACCCTGCAATATCTCATCCCATCCAACCGTACGCCGACCTTTATCTGCAAGATATTTCACGAAATGTGCGGTAGCCCAGCTTTGCAGACCACTCGCATCAGCGATTTCCTTCGCTTTCATGCGCGCCTTGCATTTCGGACAATTCTTCCAGTTGTCACGTGGACACTCATCTCCGCCTATGTGCACAGTATCGTACGGGAAAAGTTCGCACACCTCATCCAGAACATTCTCGAAGAACCTGATTACATCATCATTCCCAAGACACACAGCACCTGCCTGATCGTATTTCCCAGACGTCCGGATCATATCCATGAACACATCCATAGAGACACAGCTAAACTGCGGATAGCACATGATAACCGCCCGCGAATGACCGGGGATCTCTATCTCCGGAACGATGCGGATGTGCCTTGCCGCAGCGTATGCCACTATCTCACGGATATCATCCTTCGTATAGAAGAACGGGCCATATTCGCCAAAACCGTCATCACGAATCCAATGTTCCCAGTCTGGCATTGGCCTTACGGCCCCCCTTTTCGTCAATTCCGGATAGCGGTCGATCTGTATTCTCCATCCTTGCGAATCTACAAGATGCCAGTGGAAGAGATTCAGCTTATAATCGGACATTCTGTCCAATATGCGCTTCACAACGTCCTTCCCGAAGAAATGTCGACTTTCATCCAGAAGCACCCCTCTCCACGAAAAATGCGGGGCGTCTTCAATATCCAAACACGGCAAGGTGCCATTATCGCTGCGAAGCTGAGCGATGGTTTTTCTCGCATAGAACTCACCGGCTGAAGACGAACACCAGATTTCAACTCCATCATCCCTGACAGACAGCCTATATGCCTCAGAACCAAGGGACGCATCCTTCAGCACCTTCACTGACTGCGTCTGTGATTTCCCACCCAACATCCGTACTTTCGAAGGATAAGGAACGAGTGCCGGCACGTCATCCGCACTGGCAACGAAGCCAAGTACAATCTGCGAAACAATCACGGCTAAAATACGAGATGCGGCACTCATCAGCATCACCCTCTTGCAGAGAATTCATAGCGGGCGGCAACCTTGCCGTGAAGCACATCATGTGCACATACGACAAGTCTTCCGGATTCAACCCTGCCTTCGATTACCGTCGGGAATCGAGATGGATCAGGACGCTTGTTCGCACCCCAGCCAACATATCCCAATTCAGGGCCACCACCAACAATCTGCGCCCAGGATCTGCCACGGGTGGCCGCATCGTATCGCAGTTTGTGCTTGTGTCCACACACCAGAAGCTGCACACCGTTCTCGGTAAGCACCGGTCCCCATTCATCGGAACACTGCTTCTGATAATCTGCCCAATTCTCAAGTATCGTGCCGGGATTGGCGTCTGGACGCGCATCAAACAGCGGAATATGGCAGAATGCAACAACGAAAGGTGCGGATGCGATCTCTGGGCGCAGGAACTGGTCACGCAGCCATGCCGTCTGCATGGTTCTATACTTCTCGAAGTGGGCATTGCCGCCATGCGCAGGATGACTGTCGGGCTTGTCTTCACCCGTATCAAGGCCTATCATGGCGACATCTCCCTGCCTGACCGCAAAATTGCGGCAGAGAAGCCTATCCCTGACAGACCGCTCCTCCGCACTGCGAGCCATCATTATTCTGTACGGATTGCGTTGATACCACTGACCTCGGTAATCATGGTTCCCCGGAAGGAAGAAACACGGTGCGTCCTCCGCAATGCCTGGATCACCCGGTAAAGGTTTAAGGTAGAGTCTGACAGCAGTCTCTTCATCATCTATCAGACTTGCCGGAACATCTCCCGTCCACACAGTCACCGGCGCGGCAAGCTCGCGCATCCGCTTCAGGACAAGCCGCATGGAGGCTCTATTGCCATGGGTGTCGGTCATCGCAACAAAATGTGATGCGGCCGCCGCACCAGATGTGACGAACGAATGCACCCCGCCCCACTCTATCTCGCTCTGCTTTGTCCAGTACCCGATAGGACGGCCCACCGCCGAGGCCCCGACCCTGTACCAGTATCTCGTCGCAGGTTTAAGCCCTGTAATGCGCACCTGAAGCACTCTCGGATTGGCAGGCGAATACGGAAACCCTTCCGACCTGTAGCGCACCGCACCTTTCATTTCAGGATTGTCGGCCACCTCGGCATATCCGGACGCAAGTGCGTTCACCGCAAACGCGACACCGACGGAATCAGCGGCCGGGATCTGGAGAAATGGAGCCGAGTCCAAAAGCCCCATGCAATTATCGACATGGAACCTGCCATAAATATCATGTGCCTCCTGTTCGTCTGGTCTCATCTTTCCCTGAACCACAGAGGCGGACGAAACAAATCCCGCCGCTCCAACAACCTTGATGAAATCTTTGCGCGTCATATTGCTGCCTTCACTTTCCCTTCAACTCAAAACGGCGTGACACCGTGATGCCAGTCATCACATCAGTGACACGCAGCTTCCATGTTCCCGTAATGTCATTCTCCGCCATGCGGAACGAGAAGTGCGCTTTGCCGCACATGGAATCGATGTTGCGCTTCATGTGAAAACGACATTCACCTGCAGGTGGAATCACCTCGACATGAAACACTCCCTTCCCTACGGCATTTTCAAGCGCGATATCAGCGACCAGATCCTTCCCTGACGACACTTCACCCGGAACGGATAAGCGAAGCTCTCCGATCTTCTCCGGCAAGACCGCCCAGACGGACGCGCCAGCATGCGGAACCGCCGCAGTGACGCTGTCGACGAACCCGAGATATTCTCCCGTCCTTACATCATAGACGTGCCCTTTCTTCGGGAATGCAAACGTCTGCGTCTCCTTGTCCGACGACCTCAACGGCATACGAAGCACAATGAACACGGAGTTGACGCCGTCAGTGAAATGCATAGCTTCGCGTCCGAACACGTTCTCGATTCCCTTCGAACGGAGAACTGGTGCCACACCGGCAGATTCAAGAATATCCAGTGTATTCTTCCTGCTGTAGAGAGAAAGATCGTCAAAGTTGCAACCAGTGACCATAACCTCGGATGCGGTGAACGGATTGGAGACACGCCTTACACCAAGTTCATCATAGTCGCCAGGGAGCTGATCTGCGACAATCCTGCCGCCTTTTGCGGCAAACGACTTGAGCTTCGCCACTTCTGCATCTGAAAGAGATAAGATCCGAGGCATGAAAAGTATCCTGTACTCGTCAAGACGGTCCGCCGCCACCTGTTCAGGGGCGATGAAGTCAAACTGGTAGAGAAGGTCCTCAAAAATGTACTGAAGACCCTGACGCGAGTACATGTAATCGTGCAGCGGACCAGAAGATCCGATATCGTACGATATGCTTTCCTTGCCAAGCAAGGTCGCCGTAAGCAGCGAATCGTGGGAATAGTACATGGCGACATCGCGCGGTGCCCAGTCATACGAGAGGCAAAGCTTCCCAAACCCTTTCTGAACGCGCGAATCGTCCAACGCCGATTTCACGTCTTCGGCGTCTTGTGTGAACGCCAACGTCGGCTGATCGATGAACCGCCAATCCCAATCCATCACCGCGAACCAGGTGAAGCCGCCGTACCTATGGGCTGCGAACCACCACGGAGTGAACTTGATCTGCAATGCATTCATGTTGTACCCGGTGAAGCCCCATACGCGAAGATCGGGACGGAACGATCGGTAGAACTCGTCGAAGTTGTATATCGCATCCCTTTTCATGTACACCATAGCGGTGTATTCGTTGGAGAAACCCAGACCCGCCTTCGTAAGCAGTTTCCAGTAGTCATTGCCGGATATGGCGGTCTGCCCAAAGGAGTTGAAGAGTGACACCCTGAGTGTAGGGTCGCTTTCCCCGCCAGAGTCAGAAACAAGCTTGATCGCCTCACACCA
>JAFXEA010000193.1 GCA_017521065.1 Kiritimatiellia bacterium
ACGCCGCATGACGAAATGAAAACGCCCCATGACCAAAAGGCATGAGCCGCATGACCAAAACAAAACGCCCCATGTCCAAAAGGCATGAGCCGCATATCCAAAACTCTTCACTCTTTACTCTTTTGAAATTCCCCTGTATAGCCTATCTAATTCTCCTGTACTCCCTAAGCACTTTCCCTGTACTCCCTAAGCACTTTCCCTGTATGCCTAAATGAAATGGTCAGCACTGGCAATGCCGAAGGTCAGTATGCACTTTTTGCAGAGTCTGTTGGCCTCATGTGCGGCGACTCTATTCCATAATGCAAACATCACCCACTCTTTTTAACTTATCCGACCTTCTCAAAGGGTGTGTCCCCAGATTTTCCACGGCCGATTCCACGATGTCGAGATAGTCGGAGCGCGTCGCGCCAAAGAGCGCCGCCGGGAAAAGTGCCGAGGCGGCCAACATGACGGCGAAGCGCTTCATCGCGGCTGCTCCCTGAGGACAGGTCTTGCCCGCTTTACGAACTGGATGGATATTCCCGACGGATCCTTCATCATCGCTCCGTCGAACCCCGGAGCTTTCTCATGGACGACCAACGTCGCGCCCGCCGCAGTCAGACGCGCGATATCGGCCTCCACGTCGTCCGAAACAAACCCGAAATGCAACGCCAGCGGACGCATCGAGTGGTAGTCCGGCGCGGACGGCGCGTCTTTTGCGCGGTAGAGTTCGAGCGCAATCTTCCCGGTCTTATCGACTATGAAAGTCGTGTGCGTGACGTCATCGCGCTGGCTGGTGATTTCGAAACCAAGATTCTCCACCCACCACTTCGCCACGGCAACGGGATCGGCGACGTCGATCGCCGTGTGCTCAAGCGCGGAACCTTTTGGCGACGGCAACAGTTTGCGATAGCGATCCACCGATTCGCCGAGGCCGGGAACCGGCGTCACCTCGTGGAACGCCTCGCGCACCTTGATGCGGACGTATTCGTCCGTGAAAAGCGTCGCCGCGTCGGAACGCTCCCTGGGAAGATTCATGTATTCCGCCTTTGCGCTGTCGTAGCGGTCTATCGCCGCCTTGAGTCGGGCCGTGTCGTAGACGTGCCCGAACATGTCGCCCCTCAGCCCTGTCGCCATCACGTCCCATCCCGCCTCGATCATGCGGAACAGGCGAAGCCCGTAGAGCGACGATGTGAGCAGGTAGCTCTCGTCCGCCTTGTCGCGGCATCTGACGGTTTTCGCAAGCTCCAAGATTTCCTCCCACATCCCGACCGACTCGCGCCGGTCGGCGAGAATGCCCTCAATTGACCCGTCCAGAATGCGGTTGTAAAGCCAGTCGGCTCCAATGATCATGTTGATGCCTGCGAGATAGCAGTCGCGCACCCAGATCACCGGCAGGTCCTTGGCCGCAGCCGCATCCGATGCCGATTTGCCGCGCAGAATCGCCTTGGGCGTGAGAAGCGCAAGATGGTGCAGCGCGTCCACGGACTCCGGCATGACGCCCATCGCCTCCGCCGCCTTGCGGAAACATCCCTCTTCCGTTTCATGCTCTCCGTTGGCCCAGTTCGCCATGACGCGCGCATTGAGTTCGCACCAGAACTCGTTCCTGATGCACGGCCCGACCCATCCGCCGCCGCGGCTCCACGTCCATACTCCCGCGAAGAGCGGACTCTTCGCGAAATCACGCAGAGTGTGCGGGTCGGGAGATCCTTCGTTTTCCTCGAATCCGTTTATCACCGAGTCGGCGATGTACGACGGGAATGCGCCCTTCCCCTCGTACTCGCGCTGGCACTGCACTTCGACGATCTGGGGGTGTTCGCCGAGTCCGAGAGTGCGGTTGAAGTCGATGCCGCGGAAGAAATCAGAAGCGCAGTGCTTGATCGAGATGATGAATTTTTCATGGGGCCGCACCCGTCCGGCGACGTCGCGATAGTAGTCGGGCCGGACATGGAAATATCCGAAGTCCCACGTGCGGTAGATGCACGTCTTTCCGCGCTTGACGCAAACCTCCTCCCGCAGAAGGTTCATCAGCGCGGCGTGCGCGGCCTTCGAGCCTTCGAGGTCGTTCCAGTAGTCGCAAGGTCTGTTTCCGCCGTGGAACGGAGTCTTGAAAGTATAATTCTCGCCCGTTCTCACGACGATGCCGTCAAGCTCCGGGAACGTGTCGAAGAACTCGCCTATCAGTGCGCGGTGGATTTCCAGCGTCTTCGGCTTCATGAAGTCTATGCGTCCGTCCGGTCTGCATATTTCGGCCTTGTACAGCTCCTTCATCCGGCGCGGCAGGACGATGACGTCCGTGTTTACGAAAACGGCCAGCCCCGCCGCCTTCGCCTCGCGTATCTTCGCGGCGAACTTTTCGCGCACTGCGAGAACCCACTTGCGAGCGTCGCTCCCTTCCGGGAACACGCGGCTATCGTATCCGTCGTAGAGCGCGGTCACTGCAAGGGGAAGACCATTCATCCGCAGCGCGACGGCGTTGAACCCGCACTCTCTCTGGAACGCAGGCGACTCGAACCTGCTTGGATTGGGGTCGAACTGGTTCATGTTCGTGTCCATGACGATGCGTCGGCTTACATCCGCCGGACGCGCATCCGAAGGCCAGTTCGAGAACCATCCGGAATTCGCACAGACGACGAACGGGATCGCACACGCTGCAACCGAAAATACCATTTTGTAAAGTAGAGACCCACGCCTCGGCGTTGCCGATGCGACTTCCCCCTCGTCAAACCGTACGTGCGGATTTCCCGCATACGGCTTTCCATTGATCGCTTCTCTCTTTGACACGGCTTTCGTCCTTCCTTTACTTTAAGTATTATATTTGTTTTTTTTTTTTTCTGTCAAATCCGTGTTCTCGCAGTTGCCACTTGTCCTCACACAGAAGCGGAGGAGATGTCAAATCATTTGGCAATCAAGGGGAGAATGACGGTGGCAACTTGCTTCGCCTCTTTCTTACGGAGTGAGGCTTTGTGGTGATACATATCACTCCAGTGTTCATTCCTGTCAAAAGGATCGAGAAATGAATAAAGGTCATTAATGACAATTCCGCCAACATCCCGTACAACACCCAAGGCGGCTTCATTCAACTCCTTGACCTTTATGTTCCTCTCTACAGATTTGAGCGGTGTCGATGTAGCCCAGACGATTTTGGCACGAGGTTGCCTCTTGCGGATGATGAGAAACACATCAGTCAAAGCCGATGCCCATTTGGACGTTTCAGTTCTTGTCGAATGAAGTCCGTTGTTGAAGTGTATGACATCATACTCCGAATCTGCGAGGTGCAGCTCGAGCAGACGCAGATACTCTGGACGTGTTACGCAATATGAAGAAACCCAAAAGCTTATGTTGCACTTTCCCTCCGTCAACCTGCGAACCTCCTCTTGATAACCACTGCAAATTGAGTCCCCAACAAGCAACGCTCGAGGCAGGCCCTTGTTTGCATCGGTCATGTGGAAAGCGTACGAGATAGACCACTCGGTGTTTTCACGCCCTTTTATATTTTGCGACACAGGACACCCGCCGTCACCGCCAGCAGCAGAAAAAAACGGTACGAAAGCCAACAAAATTAGTCCGTAAAACATGATTACACCCTCCTCATTTTACTTTAATCACAGGTCTGCCAAGTTCATCCTCCTCCACCGGGAACAGCGTAAGTCTTTCGTATCCCCGAATCTCAGGTTTATGCATCACCAAGCGAAGATCGCCTTCAAATGTCTTGAAAATCATTCCGTGCCCGCCGTTACCGGCGAACATCATCCGAAAATCAGACCACGGTCCTTCAGCCTTGCCTGTCTGAGAGGAACATGAAATAACCGAATACCCGCTGTCGCAAAACTTGCTCCAGATCATCGAGAGCAGCCCCGTGCGAGGTGAACGATAACAAAAAGGACCATCCATCACATAATTCGGACCGAATGCGGAATTCGCCTTGAAAAGTTCCCTCATTGGTCCAACCAATCCGGACATATCGTCTTTCAACCGACCAACCAGAAGACGTCCGATCTGCGTCTGAGTCCATTCCTGGCTGTAGACCATCCACGGCGAACCGTCAGGGTCCACCACCAGCGTGCCGTCAAGAGCCATATAATCATGAGGTGTCGCACTCATATCAGACAACTGAACAAATGGACCTTCGGGCGTATCGGCCGCGAATATCCAAGTTCCGGATCGTGTCAGCGGATAGCACGGCGGCGGCACAAAATTGGGATCGGGAGCCATTGATTTAATTGGATGCTTCGGATCGGGATGAAGAATTGCAGTCGCAAAAAGGTAATATTTCCCTTTGTGCGCATGGACCTCCGGAGCGCACACACGGAATGTCCGGGCAGACTCAGGCATTGTCATCACACGTTTTGGAGCACTCCAGATCTTAAGATCCTTCGATGTCCGCACCTGGACGCCGCGCGAGACATTCCATGGTACTGTCTCGTACAGATAATATGTTCCATTCTCCCTGACGGGCAGAATAAATGGATCCCGGACACGGAACTCCGTCTTATCCACCATGCCCGTCATGCGTTTTGCAACAGTCTCTAAAATGCATTTGGCTTTGTCCTGATCCTCAGTGACCACGTGTTTCACGCCAAGATCGGCCGCCGCTTTCAAATCGGCTTCATTGCAGCCGCAATGGGCGATTGTAGCCACTCCTGCATCATAAAGCGCAGCGGCGACGTCATCCGGAAATATGCGGTCAAACTCAAGATAGTCCATCTTGGCCGCGACAGCGGCGAACGCCTCGGCGTCACGAACCTCGCGATAGTCGTAATTCTCCTTGACATGCTTCGCCGAGGTAGTGGTCAGACACACCTTCAATTCGGGAAATTCCTTCTTGATCGCCAACGCCACATTCTTTGTTGCTGCAACAATCCGCCGCCGGGAAACCGGAAGGCGCAACTCTTTTTTCGCGATCTGACGTGCAGATGCGATATCCTTCGCACGAACCATCCGAAGTTCCGTAGTAGATGGAACCGGATATTCCGGAATCTCAACCCATCGCGATTCAAGTGGGGCAAGTTCAATCTTATCCGACCAGGCCCCTACATTCGGCATCGCCGTCAGAGTACGGCGGGTCGGGTTGACAAGCAGAAGCCAAGTGCCCGACTTTCCTTTCCATGCCCGTGCAACGGCTCCTCCAAGATACCCGCCAACCGTTCCAGGATAATCATCAGAATTGAGTATCTCCTCGCGAGCCTTGATTTCCCACGCGACATCACAGACCGTCGCCCACGCCCGATCGAACGCTTCACCCTTCAGAAACTTGAAATATTCGTGAAACACATAATAGCCGATACCATTGGCTCCACCCGCAATTGCCTGCCAGCTCATGTTTGCGATTTCTTCACGGGTCGGCAGATACATCTCGCCCGTTTCGCCTTGTTCGCGCTTGCGGAACCAAGACCAATCGAATATCTGCGGAACCTGCCACATCGGACGGAAACCGAACATCTCCTCTCTCGCCTCTTTCGCCCATGCGGAAGCAATTGAGATGTCGGCACGATCCCCCTTGTTGCCGATAGGATAGGGATCCATGCC
The DNA here is from genome assembly GCA_017521065.1 of Kiritimatiellia bacterium. Lineage (GTDB taxonomy): Bacteria > Verrucomicrobiota > Kiritimatiellia > RFP12 > UBA1067 > UBA1731. Next base: position 5,509 of record JAFXEA010000193.1, read on the forward strand.
CAACACATCATAACACGGCAGAAACGCCCTCACGTGTTCAGGCTTGTCAAGAACGGCATAGGTCGGCCGGTCCGGATCAAGCTTATGGAAAAGGCGCACCGATTCACTTATGGCGGGAATGCATGACAAAGGGGACTCATCGACGACATACCATGCGATAAGCGCGGGATGATCGGCAACCTCACGGATTTTCGCCGGAATAAGTTTCCGGGACTCTTCCCGCGTATTCGGATGGCCATCTTCAAAATATCCGCAATCATAGAGAAGTGTCCGAGCATCAGATGCAACATAAATTCCAGCCGCGCCGAGCTTGTCGAGATGTTCACGCTTCAGTTTTCCGTACTGCATCAGGTAGTTGAACGGCCCCTTCTTGTAGATTGTAATTCGCTCATCGGTCATTCCTTTTCCGAAACAGCCAAGCAGAAACACGCGCTTGCCGTCGATGAGCGTCCTCCCCTGCGAGTCGAAATCAACATGACGCTTCACCCGTTCCGCCGTGCGCGTAAAGGCTAGTTCGGTCGTTGCGAAGGCTTTCCCGCCTACTTTGGGACGGATAGTGAATGTCACCTGCTGTCCCCCCATCGCCAACTGCGCAACCGGTACTTTAATGCGGGCAAGTCTCGAATCGAACTTCTGCGCGGGACGTGTCACCTGTTTACCGTTGGAATCGGTAAAAGTGAATTCTGCGGTCACACTCTCCAAAGGATGCCGCACCGTGTTCACGTTGATCGCCGCGACAAATTCAACATCCCCCTCCCACGCAGTGTCACGATACGCAGATGAAACGAGATAATCTATCCATTTTACGCCCAACGGCTCAAAATGGAATTCATCGAACCGCACACGACCGACGGAACCTTTGCGCAGAAAGCAAACAAACCTGCCGATTGCGGCATTTGCAGGAAGCGGCGGCGTGCGCCCCTCAAAACGTGTCCAGCCCTCGGTACTTACATCATTGTCGGTAACCCGGCGGGCATGATCGTTACCAAGCCACGTACCGTCAGCAGCGATCCATTCGATGCTGATATCGGGGCCACCGTTCCAAACACCCTTCTTCAATGCGTCAATACGCACCCAGCCACCGTAACGATAAACGCCACCAGGCTCAACCGAAACCTCCTGCAACGGAAAACAGTACTGGTTGGTATTATTGTTTTCCCAAACCAAAGCCGCACTGCCTTTACGGCCGACGCCGGGTTCAATCTTCCATATTTTCCCTGGGACCTGCCATTTCGACGAACCTTTTTCAAAATTGCCGTTCTCGAAAATCGCGGCAGACAATCCCCCCGTGACCGCCAGAATAACCAGCGACATAATCTTTTTGATTGCCATTACTCTTCCCTTTTTCGCTTATTTTCCCATAGGACAGAAAACTCGCAGTCCAACAGTTGAATATCTTCCGTAGGAATAGCTCGCATGACGCTGTGCACTACGGCATTCTTTCGAACGATGCGAATATCCACCGCCACGGCAAACAATTGTCAGGTTAACATCTGAAGGTATACTCACTGCCCCATTATCACCGGTAATGTCTTCCTTGAAGAAATCCAGACACAGTTCATTGACATTACCATGACAATCGAACAGGCCCCAGTCATTTTGCGCGTAAGTCCCTACGAATGCGGTCCCCATAGTCTCATCACAATCCCTAGCCGGCTCATCCCAATTCGGACTTATTGTACCACCGTTACGCTGAGATCTCCCCGGTTGATTAGGACATTTATACTCGCCATTGTAAAGGGAACCGTTACCCCAATGCCATTCACCGTTGCCTGCGCGAGCGGCAAATTCCCATTGAGCCTCAGACGGAAGATCGAATGCAAGTCCCGTGCGGGCACGCAATTTGCCGAGGAATGAATCGGGATGCGGCGCGGCAGGATAATTGGCCGTCGAATCGTTGACGAACAACTGATTGGATGATTCGTTTTTTCCATCAGCAAGGCGCACTTCATTATATGATATGAATTCCACCGGGCGCATATCGTTGAGACCGCTTATACGCTTATAATACGAATTGTTATACCCCGTCACCAACAGCCACTGTTTTTGCGTAATTTCAAATACGCCCATGTAATAATCATCGTCCAATTTGACTTTGTGCGACTTTTCACGAGCTGCCTGCCTGCCAGTTTCATCAACACTGCCCATGGTCCATTCCACTCCGGCGGCAGGGATGCGGCGCATCACAATCGATGTCGTCCGGTAGTCCGGATTCTTCAACAGACCGCCCGGAAGAAATTCCTCTTCGGGATAATATCTGACTTTCTCGGGATTTACGGGTGCACCTTCCGTAATGTCGACCACCATGTACTTGGGCGTATTGTCGAGCGCCCATGCCGTCACCTTGGCACGTGCACCGCCTTCTGGAACAACGTGGTCTGGCCAGTCGAGGTCTGGCCGCCAAACCATCGAATAGGTCTCCTTGCCCGAAACCTTTTTCCATACGTCCCCCGAAACGCGCTGAATATGTTCACCTCCGATGGACACCCAGCCATTGGGACCATTTGTTTCGACGTCAAGGGTCACCACAGCCGGAGCGCCGGTCAGCCGATACGAGATCGTCACACTCCGACTGTTGTCGGCTTGCGTCATATCAACATCACTGACCACAGGTGTGGCGGCAAACATAACTAAAGCCGACATTACGCCGGAGACTGCCATCATATTCTTGAGGTTCATGGTTTTTCCTTTCTGCTATAATTGACTTGATGAAATTGACTCAGCGCACAACAATCACAAAAGGCAATTTGTCGGTACGGAGCATAAGACCCTCCGATTCATCCCAGGTGCGGTAACGGGCCTCGAGCGCCTCCGCATCGGAAACGTCGGAAGTCTGTCCGCCATCAAGAGATGAGGCGCTTGAAATCCCCGTGGAATCGCCGACTATATCATGTATTGCACCGTCGGTGACAAAAGGATATTGCGTATCGCCGGCAATAGCGATTCCACTCCCCAAAAGCAGGGCCGAGAAGAGCTTGGTGATTTTACCTGTCATCATGGCAGCGTTCCTTTCTTTTGTTCCACTTCAACAACAAAGACATCCGCAAATTCATCACGACTGAATTCGTGCGGAAGATCGAGCATAACCCCACGCTCATAGTCGCCTATCGTGACTTTGAACGGAATATCCGTTCCTGAAGCAAGATGGACAACGCGTTTAACCTCTCCGTGTTTTTCTTCAAAATTGAGAAGCATATGTTTAAATCCCCTCTCGCCTTCGCTCCAAAGTCTTATTCCGAAAAGTCGTCCGTCCTTTCCCTTGGTAAATCGCCAACTCCTGACACTTGCAACAGACGCCACCCTTGTGCCATAAATCGCTTCGCCGTTCTTGGCGAGCCATTTACCCATCTTCTCCATCCGTTCCAATGCAGGATGCGGAAGACGGCCATCCGGCATCGGCCCCACGTTCAACGCAAGATTTCCGCCTTTCGCGACAACATCGATCAACATATGAATGAGCTGACGCACCGGTTTATAAGAGTCGTCATAATGATATCCCCAGCTTTCGCTGATTGTGATACAGCTTTCCCACGGACAGTCCAGCGGCTCATCCGGGACCGTCTGTTCAGGCGTGCGAACATCCATATATGCGGTATTAGCCATTCTGTCAACCGAGATCAGGTTCGGTTGTATTTCCCTCGCGGCATCGATCATCTGGCCTATTCCCATGTCATGTCCTCTTTCCTTTTTCAGCCAGCCGCCATCCAGCCAGAGGATATCGATAGGCCCGTAATCGGCCACAAGCTCAAGTATCTGCTTTTTCGTGAACTCGCAGAACCTCGCCCATTTTTCAGGCTGTTTTGCGATATCATACGTTGGATAGCGGGACGTCGCTGTACCGATCCCGAAACCCTCCCAGAAATCCGTGTGGTGAAAATCCGCCTTCGAGAAATAAGCGCTTATGCCCAACCCCTCGGCACGGCATGCGTCAAACAGATTCTTCACGATGTCGGCATTCGGATTCGTTGAATACGGACACTCCGGGGAAGTCGTCTTATAGTCTGTACACTTCGTATCCCAAAGGCAGAAACCGTCGTGATGCTTCGTCGTGAAGGCGACGTATTTGAATCCGCAGCGTTTTGCGGTTTTGGCAATTTCCTTCGCATTGAATCTTACGGGATTGAAGCACTTGTTGAGCGCGTAGTACTGACGCTTGAATTCGGCGTCATCCCGAACCCATTCGATATCACTTCTCGCCCAGAACGCGTCTCTCGTCGAAAGAGGCCAGGATTCGGTTATGCCCCATATCGAGTAAAGCCCGAAATGCATCATCAGGCAAAGCTTCTGATCCCTAAACCATTCCAGCCGCTCCTGGACGGCCTTGGATTTCGGAGCCACGTACTTGTCATTGCGCGTCGCATGGACGACATGCTGAGCATTGAGGCTGCATGCAATGGATGTCAAGCACAGCAACGCCATCAATTGTGCGTATGTCTTTCCCTTAATTACCACGTTTTGCTCCTTTTGTTTTGGTTGTTGTTTTTGTCCTGGAACTTGATTCACGGACAACTATATTGGATGGAATGAAAATGTCGCATGGAGGAAGATCCGGTTCCCTGATGCGGTCCATAAGCCGCCTGAACGCCGTTTGGGCGAGCAATTCCCGATTCTGATGCACTGTTGTAAGTGTCGGCGTCATCAGCGAGGCGACAGGAAGATCGGCAAATCCTGTGAGCATCACATCCTTCGGCACGTTCAGCCCTGCCGCCTCAAGCGTTTTCTTGAAAATTGCGGCGATTGCATCGTTGCTGCAGATGAATGCATCAGGCTGCGACTTCTGCCGCTTCAAATATCGCTTCAAAGCCTTTAGATCGTCCGGCTCGGCATGCAGAACATTCCCGCTGTTCGGCATTTTTACACCTGCATGCTTCAACGCCAGTTCCGCACCGGCGAGACGGTTACGGTACGTAATGGGACCGATTTTACCGACAAGGAAATGGATGCATCTGGCGCCAGCAGAAATAAGATGTTTCGCAATACGCGCCCCTGCCTCGATATCATTGACGCCGACCACATCCCATCTACTGCGCTCGGGGAACGGCACGATGTCGCAGTCAAGAAGAACAACGGGAATTTTATTTCGCTCAAACATTTTGAGGATGACAGGGTTGACCGCGTCTCCGGCAGGTCCCGTCAGAGGCTCATAGATGACACCTGCAAAATTTTCTGCGACAAACCTCTCCGCGAGCTCCATCGCCTGAGCTGTTCTCTCTTCGCGGACACCACTCCACACTTCGCCGAAATGAAGCTCGTAATCGGCCTCATGCGCCAGACGGTTTATCTCGCTCATGATCGGTTTGAAGAAATCCGTGACGGCTATTCCCGGAACGATCAGCCCGATCTTGCGGGCAGTGGCTCTGCCTGCCACAAAAGTACCTGCACCTTGCTTCCGGAAAATCAGACCTTGTTTCACCAGCTCATCAAGCGCACGCAAAACCGTTGTGTTGGAAAGTCCATGCCGCCGGATCAGCGAACGGACACTGGGGAACGGATTAGAGTTTCCGTACTTGCCGCTTAAGATGTTGCCCTTAAGCGTTTCAACAAGCTGTTTGTATTTAGAGTTATCCATTTCAACGGCGCACTTTCTGTCGTACGCCGCTGATTGTATCAGAAACAAAACTCAAATAGACACTGTTAGCGAACACTTTTTCAAACAATTTTCACTGTGCATTTCTGCATCGCCGAAATCAAATCTACAATCCACAACCGTAAATGCAGATCCACGAAATGAAAAGTGCCGCCCATCCCAGTCTGGGTCAGATCTTCTTTTCGCTTTTCTCGCAACGCTTCAAGCAGATGTGGAATGAGGATTCCACAAAAATAATTCTCAACTCGATTAGCCCGACTTATGTGAGGATTTACAGGATTACGGCGCGGACGAAATCCTATCCCATCCATTTACATTAACCCAAACCGTACAACGCGCAGCTTGCGCGTTGCATTTTGTAGGGTCTGTCCCCACAAGAACCAACAGAAATCATTCAATTAACCAAATGTCCACCCGCTATTTTTAACTTATCTCATCTTCTTGACACCAAAAAGTTGGCAAGTGGGCGCTTCGCGCTGGCAATAAGAGAAGTAGGACAGGTGGGACGAGTATGACACGTAGGACTTTATCTTGATTGAAATTAACATATTGAGCTTCGCGATTATAAATTAAATTTTAAAAGCTTTGCTACCCACAGAAGCGAAAGAAAGCTATGAAGGCGGACAGTGGGCTATCATACCGCC
>JAFXEA010000194.1 GCA_017521065.1 Kiritimatiellia bacterium
GATTCGATGTTGATTGCGGACGGAGCCTCTTTCGTGGCAGACACTGCTTTTCTTGGCCTGTACGGGCATTCATCACGCTTGACTGTAGACGGAGGCGTTTTCAGCGCGTACAACAAATTTACCGTTGGTGCTTCATTGTCGGCGTCGAACTGCGTGTTTGAAGTGCTGAACGGCGCCACAGCCACGATTGGTCGACTCATATTTGCCGACCATGCTCCAAATTGCACGGCAGTCATATCCAATGCAACGCTGAATGTCAGTGGGAATCTGGATGTCGCCTACAGCAGCGAGTCACCCAACATGAAATTTGTCATCGCAGGACGCAACGGCAAGGTGCGGGCCAGTGGCCAGGTGCACATTTTCAACGCATCAGCCAAGATTGTGTTCCACGTCCCTGCCGAAGGGTTTGCCGAGACTCCGCTTGTCGTGGGCAACTTCGAGAATGTACAGCAGGGGGCGGCCATCGAGGTGACGGCTGACGAGAGATGGCCGGGCGGGTCTCGCCAGACGTTGGTTGAATGCGCGAACGGACAGGAGTTCAGCTGGGTGGCGATGAATAGACTGACGCTCGTCTGCAACGACGAACGGCTACGCCTAATTCGTACTAAGGACAAGATTTACGTCTCCAAGCAGTGCGGATTCGTCATCACCTTCAGGTAATGAATGCACGGTCTCTTGTAGAAGACATGAGATGTGAGATAGAAAGGAAATAGATGACATGAGAAAACTATGTATAATAGTTGTAGCACTTTCCGGGAGCGTATATGCCACCAGACTGCCGATGGTGTGGATGAGCACGATGTGTCACAATCCGCGTGAGTCGTACGAAGAGACGGTGCGCATGTGCGCTGAGCAGGGAGTGGATGTCGTCCGTGTGCCGACATGGGGCAAGGACTTCTGTGCGCGCATCCTGCCTCTCCTGCGAAAGTACAACATGAAAGGCTTTACATCGAGTGGACGGAACGTGTCATCAAACGTACCTTCTGGCATCAACGACGGTCAGCCGTTCGAGCGCGCGGTGCTTGTGGGTGGTGCGTATCGCGGGATGGCTATAGACCGCACGCTCTTCTCCTTCGAGCCGAAGGCGTACGACATCGTGGTAGAGCCGCCGGTCTATTCGTTGCGGCAGCCGTACACGACGCAAAAGAAGGGTGCGGACGGCAAGACGACTGTCTTTAAGAGTGGACACTATTTCGGATCGTATGTGCCTACGGGCGATGCGGAGATCATCGTGCCGGAAAAGCCGTTTGACGGGCGGCCGCATGTGCGAATTCTCCCGTGCAAGGTTCTGCCCGTCGAGCCGGGGATGAAACCCGAGAACGACACGGCGACCGCCGGGATGTCAGGCCCGGAAATTGAGAACCGCCGCCTTGTCCGACTCAAGTTCGATCTTTCGGACTGCAAAGGCTTGATGCTTGACAAGGTGGGGATAGCTGTTTACTGGGTGAGCGACATGGAGGGAGACCTTTGGAAGGTCCACAAGTGCGGACAGTTCTCGGTTTTCTCGGAGCATACGCGGAAGGAGGCGCGGGAGAGCGGCAAGTCGCTGGCCGAGCAGTGGGCACTTGCAAACGGAGGCGTTTTCCCGGCGGATGACATCATCGCGGTACGCTTCGGCGACGAGTGCTTCAACCCCACAGCCTGGCTCGATTGCGCCGCCGCGAGCTTTCCGCTCTGGGGCTATTCGCATAGCGGACGAGCCGCGTTTGCCGCAGCAGCACCAAATCTGGTTCAGCCGCGCACATGGGGCTATCCGGAAATTTACGGAGCGGAGGCGTATGGTGTCGCTCTCTACGCCTACCACAAGGCGTGCGCGGAGTTGACGCGGGCGTTCGTGGAGGGGGTGCGCACCGTCTCTTCGTCCCTGAAGGTGTTCCGCAACACGACGCGTCTTGATGCATGGAGCGAGCAGAACGACCACGACGGTTCCGGGCAGGAACTGCTTGCACGCGAACTTGACTTTATCCACCTCGACCCGTATCCGCTCTCGAAAACCTACAATGCCGAGTGCATTCCGCTCGATATGGGTTACCTGAGCGGTCTCGCCCGCCGCTACCACAAACCACTCATACCATGGATGCAGGCGCACTTCTTCGCGCCGGGCGGCCTCGGCAACGTGACGCCTGCCGACATGAAGCGCATGTGGGAGCAGCATCTTCCTTTCGCTCCAGACGGCATGATATGGCTCGGTTTCGATCTGAAGCCCGGTAACCTAGACACCGCAATGACCTTTCCGAACGGCTCCCCAGAGAGCTGGGCCTACGCGAAGGAACTGTTCGCGGAGGTTCACGCTCAGACGGACGCGCAGAAGCGCGTCCCTGTCACCGCCCAGCTTGCAGTGCTGCGTCCCTACACCACGCGGGCGATCTGCTGCGCACAGGGTGCGGCAAGGGCTGCCTGGCGCAACCCGGCCGACCGTATTCTCGAAGCCTACGTGCGCGCCTGGAGCGTGGACAACGGGCTTTTATACGACATATTTGAGTTGCCGCCTGTGCAGACTGCCGCCGAAAAGGCCGCGCTTGCCGAGGAGTTGAAGAAGTACAAGCTTGTCGTCTCGACGCAGCCGTATCCCGGTGCGCGCGTCGTCGGTGGAGGAACCGAGGGCTCGGTGGCGACAGCGAAGGAGATTGACGCGCTCCGCAAGGAGTTCGCCGCTGAAATCTCCGCGCTCAAGATTAGGTAATGACACCGAGTTGCGAATTAAGGAGGAATGCAAATGAAATGTTTGATCCATGAGAGAACTGTGGCCTGTATCGCATTGCTGACGGCTGCATGCTTGGCAGCGGACGTAAATTGCGTTGCGTCAGAAATTCGTACACATGAAGACATACAGCGTCTGGTGGATGCATCTGTTGGCGCGTGTGCCGTTTTGCCGCCGGGTGACTACGAAATCGGTGACACGGTATGGATACCATCCCGCACCCATTTGGTGCTGGAAGGCTGCCGCCTGAGGATGAAGGATGGGGTCTTTGCCCAGATGTTCAAGAACCGTCCCGATGCGAACGGAGAGACTCGCGATATCGTGATTGACGGACGCGGGAGCGCCGTTCTTGACGGCGGCGAACCCAACGGACTCGACGAGTCCACGTGTCTTAAGAACGGAATGCCGAGTCCGGCGAAGAACCTCACGATAGACTTTCGCGAAGTCGAGGAATTCGAAATCCGCGATCTTGCCGTCAGGAACCAACGCTGGTGGGCCTTCATGTTCCTTCAGTGCGGCCATGCAAAGATATCGAAGATACGGTTCTTTCTCGACAGGCATGCAATCGACTCCCGTGCAAGGTGGCGGAACCAGGACGGCATAAACCTGCGCGTCGGATGTCATGACTTCGTCATCGAGGACCTATACGGAGAGACGGGAGACGACTTCATAGCGCTGACGGCGCTTGGTGGCGAGTTCGGGCACGGAAGCGCCAATCCCAGCAAGAGCTGCGACATATGGAACGTGCGCATACGTCGTGTGCACGGGCGAACGAACATGTGCGCACTCATCCGGCTTCTCGCGCATTACGGGCATAAGATACACGACATATCCATCGAGGATGTCGTCGAAGATTCCTTTCCGGGAGTGCACGATCATTCGCAGATGGCCATACGCATCGGCGACCGCTTAGGCTACTACGGCAACGACGAAAAGAACGGCCAAAAACCGGGGGATATGTATAACATCACCATCGATGGACTTGTGACGCGTGCGCTTTCCGCCGTCCAGACCGCCGATTCCGTCCGCAACCTGACGGTCAGGAATGTCCGCCTGTTCGGCGATGCGCAGAGCGTGTGGACGGCCGGCTCCTTCCACCATGCGACTCCCGTCTTCATCTATACGCCGGAGAGGGAAGACGAGATCAGAAACGACTGGCTTACGCTGATTCCGACGCCCGCCACGGTGTATCTTGAAAATGTCCTGCTGGAGAACATCACTGTCGAGTCGCGAAAACCCGCGAGGGATTTCGCGCTCTTCAGGTTCAGGAAGACGGAATGCGCCAATTGCATCGTCAGAAACCTGAAAACCCCCGAAGGCCGTAAACTTGTGGAGACTATCGAGACTTCGTCACTGCCGAAGTTTGAATAGGGATGGAACGCAAGAAGACAGGTTGTCGCTATGCGATTGTCATGGCTGTGGCGGCGTTGCCTTTTGTGTATGCTGCAGGGGGACTGTCGGATTTTGTTGACATGAGAATCGGCACCGGGCGGGCAACCGGAAGCAATGTCCTCGGTCCGTGTGTTCCCCACGGCTCGACGCATCCTTCACCCGACTCCGCATGGCCCTCGCCGCACGAACGGCCAAAGAACGCCAAGCACGGCTTCGGTCCTCCGACGAGCGGCTGGTGGCCGGGTGACAAGGTAATTGGCTTTTCGCAGCTCCACGCGCAGGGTACAGGGGGGACTCCGAGTTACGGCATCTTCCGCTATGTCTGCGAGCCTGACGACATGGAGATTGTGGAGGCGCATCCATACCGACTCCGCGTACGATTGAAGAGTTCCGGTATTCTCGTAGACGCGGCGGCAACGGCGCATGGCGCAATCTACCATGTCCGTATGGAAGATGGGGCGCCCGTTGTTCTTCCGCTCAACCGTCGCTGCAAGCTGGCTAAGGATGATTGCGTGAACGAGAAGGGGGAGTTCACCGGGAACTGGAACCCCGCTCCCTACCGGTGCCATGCCTGCGAAGAGACCGACACTGCGTCTGGACTCCACCGCATCGCCGTCTCGTTTAAGAGCGAAGCGCAAGCAAAGGCGTATTTCGACGCCGAGCTTGCCGGGAAGTCCGTGGATGACATTGCGGACGAAGCGCGGCGACACTGGGACGTCGCGCTCTCGCGCATCCGCATAGAGGGAGTCGACGACTCTGAACTTCGCAGATTCTACTCGCAGCTCGCGCAGACCTTCATACAGCCGCGAGACAGGACAGCTGACGGCATCGGCTGGGATGACCACTACACGCTCTGGGATACGTGGCGCACGCTCTTCCCGCTCATGGCTATCGTCGACCCCGATTCGCTTGCCGCCAACGTCAATTCGTTCGCCGACAGATTCGAACGCAACGGACGCTGCGATTCATGTTATACGCAGGGCGTGGACTACAAGGTAGGCCAAGGCGGAGACGAGGTGGACTGCATCATTGCCGATGCCTTTGCAAAGGGGATACCCGGCATTGACTGGAAACGCGTCATTCCGCTTCTCGAAAGCAGGTGGAGCGGACGCACCCGCGACTACCGCGAACGTGGTTTTGCGGCGGACGGAATGCGGGAAGACTACTGTTGGCGATTTAAGTCTGGTTCGGCGACGATGAACTTCGCGTATCAGGACTGGTGCTGCGCAGAGGTGCTGGAAGGGCTTGGCAGAAAAGAGCTTGCCGCGAAATTTCGTCGGCGGTCGGGGAGTTGGACGAACGTGTGGGATGATTCCGCCTTCGATGCGCAGAGCGGCATACGTGGCTTTGCATGCGCAAGGCTTGCAGATGGCTCGTTTACGAAGACGGATCCGCGAAAAGGTTTCAATACCGACTTCTACGAGGCGAACTGCTGGGAGTATTCACTTTTCGTTCCGCACGATATGCAGGGGCTGATTGCCATCTGCGGAGGAAAGGATGCGTTTCGCCGTCGTGTGGAATATGCGCTTGAGAATGGAATCGTCGACTTTGGTAATGAACCTAGCTTCATGGTGCCGTGGCTCTTCGCCTATGCAGGGCGCGGAGACCTGGTCTCAAAATGGGCGCACGAAGTTGGGAAGATGTTCAGGGACGACGACCTTCCGGGGGACAACGATTCTGGTGCGATGAGCGCACTTTACGTGTTCATCAAGATTGGATTTTTCCCGGTCGCTGGCCAGGATTTCTACGTGTTGCATGGTTCGGTGTATCCGAAGGTCGTTATTTTGCTTCCCGGCGGAAAGACGTTTACTATCAGGTCAGAGGGAATTGGTGGAACGATAGAATCTGCGGTTCTGAACGGCAGACCTCACGATCCGCTCTTTCTGCGACACTTCGAGATAGTGCAGGGAGGCGAATTGATTCTGCGAAGACGGTATGACAGAAGATGATATTTTCAAGAGTGCAACTGCCGCAATAGGAATTAAGGGTCAGAGCTTATTGATACAGGTACGCCAAGCGAAGCTCGGC
>JAFXEA010000195.1 GCA_017521065.1 Kiritimatiellia bacterium
CACTGGCAGGTGAGCCGAACGAGTGCCGCCTGTAGGGAGGGACCCGAAAACACCTCTCGCCCAGCGCTATGCGGAGCGATCCCGTGGGGCGGATTCCTGGAGTCGAAGTAACTTTACGACTCGCAGGAATCACAAGCCCCCTCATAAACAGTCGGCAAAACAGGGGGTGCGTTCAATAAAATCACTAAGAACGCACACTCCCGTTGTACGTTTCACCCTTTATTTACGGGCATAAAAAGATTTTTTCAACTTTTTTCAGCCTGACGCTAAAGGTGGACTTTGGCATACCCAAATCACGCCACGATTTGCCGCCCAGTACAGCGCGGGCAAAAGCACGGTCATGTGCATTGAGCCTTCGCAAAGCATTGTCGATACGGTTCTTTTCTTTTGTCCGGATATCCCGCCAATCGCAAGCTTCGACAATGCGCTCGGTGGCGCGGCCATCTGCCATCGTAAACGCGGCGCTTTCCGCAACATCGGCAATATGACCAAGAGTCATGCGATCCTTCATGCCGCACCTCCTTTGCTGGATGCGGGCTTCGGGAAGCGTTCGTTGAGAAGCGCCTGAAATGCGGATGCTGAATCTCGCAGGCATGTACGGTCATGCCCAATCTCCGACTGCTTCTGCCATACGGCATCCATGAACGCCTCAGCGCCTACGCGGTTCGCAATCTTGAGCCAGATGCGACGATCCGCATCGGGATTCTTCGTGGAGAACGATGCAACAGCCTCATCAACAGCGACGCGGACAGGGTCGAAGTCTCCTCCCCATTTTGCCAAGCGCCAAGCCTTGAAGTAGGCGGCAGGGTTCTCTACGCGCGTACGCGTACGAGTGCACATACACGCGCGCGCGGTCTGGCTACAAGGGATATCTTTGATATCCCGTCTGTCCACCACGCGTGTACGCGTGCGCGCGCGCGAGGGCTGGGGGTTGTGCATAACTCCGGAATAGGTGGTTTCGCCGATGCCGGGATTCGTATTTCTGTTGGCCATGCGATGGCTCCTTTTTTGGGTTTTTTCTGGAACTCCCGCAGCCACCCGGCCACGGGAAAGTGAAATGAAAAAAGCCGCCGGACCAAACGGCCCGACGGCAAAAAAAAAGCCCCCCCGGCGCAATGCCGAGAGGCGATGGAATCTGGTTCCTTTATTAAAATCTCGTCAGGAAAAATGTAGCATCACAGTTGAAACTCGTCAGGAAAAATGTCATGATTTGTCAAAAACTCCCCATCCGGTCATGATGCGGCGTATGCTTCTGTGCGAACGATATCCAATTTATTTTTCTCTATTGCTTTTTTCCCTGCAATATGCAATAATTTGGGTGTTCTTTTTTAAGAGCCGCCCCATGAGCTGGCGTAAAGGTTCACCTACTGGCGGGGAAGACCCCGCCACTTTTCATATGTCGGGAATTGAAATATTCATAGACGAGTCTGGCGATTTTGGCCCATTCGACGTACGATGTCCATATTACATCGTTACGATGGTGTTCCACGAATCAAACGATCCGCTTTATTCTGACATTCAAGAATTGGAATACAGACTGTCTCTTTTGGGCCTTGAAGACCATTGCATTCATTCAAGCCCGGCAATTCGTGGCGAAGGAGCATATTACGGAGTACCGTTAGCACTGCGCCGTAAAATCATGTCTAACTTTGCCGCCTTTGTGCGAAAGAGCAATCTAAAATACAAATGCTTCTTTGTGAAGAAAGACGTCAAATCCTCCCAAGAGGAAGTATTGGCAGCTCTGCGCGAATCGATGGATGGATTTCTAAACGACAATTACGATAGGCTATCTTCCTATGCTCCGATAATTGTTTCTTATGACAAAGGGCAACGTCAGCTGTCTGCACTGATTGCAGAAATGTTTGAATCCCGCTTTGCCAATGTGCGATTGACAAAAACATTGCCTGTGAGTTCACGCATTTTTCAGGTTGCCGACTTTGTTTGCACATTGAAGCGGCTTGTCTACAAGCTTGAAGGCGAAGGAACACTGTCAAAATCAGAAAATATCTTTTTTGGAACGAAGTCCAACTTCTTGAAAAACTGGGTCGTTCCGGTACGCCGCCACGAATGGATTTAAACGTTGGCCATTAGAATCCAGTCGAAGTTGGAAGTCGAAGTCCAAAAGAGGTAGTTTTGTTTCTATTTTCTGGTTTCAACTCCTAACTCTTAACTCACAACTACAACCTCCCCCCCCCCTCAACTCAATTTTCAAAAATCGATATAAAGACCCTCCGGAATTTCAATTCCAAGAGGGTCTCTCCCCGCAAGTTCCTACCAAACGCGGTATGGTCCAACCGCGCATACACCGATAAAAACAAAATATGATATAATTGTTTCGCTTTTACAAGGGTAATTTAATTTAGCCCAAAATGAAAGTGAGAATCCAATGCCATACGCCGTACTCCAGAAAGAAATCGAAAAACTCGACGAATCGCAACAGGACACTGTTGTGATGTTCGTACGTTTTCTTTTGTCGCAAAAGAATGCATCGGCAAAATCGTTTGTATTCGATAACGGACAGGCTGAAGAGCAGCAGCAATCCAAAATTACAAACAGAAAACTTGGCGGATTCGAGAAAGGATTTTACATTGCCCCGGACTTTGACGCACCGTTCGTCTCAACATCCATCGGGATCCATTCGACAGAATGCTGATTGCCCAGGCCATTGAGGACTCATTGACTATCGTCACCCGAGATAGAATCATCCCTCAGTATCAAGTGCCAACAATCTGGTAGCTATCAACAGTCGAAAGTCAAAAAACCAATCGAAGTCCAGCAATGGTGTTTCCTCATCTCCCATTACTCATCTCGCATCTCTTCACTCAATTCAACTTTCAAAAATCAACCTGAAACCCACCGGAATTTTATTCCCTAAGGATATGTCCACGCAGATTCCACCCCTATATTGTCACACCTTAATGAAATTCCATGAATACGAAAAATCGGGGTTCACATCAAGGACACGAAATCCGCACGGTCGCAAATCAAAATTGCCGCACAGCGCCTCGGCACCAAATATGGATAATGTTTTATAGCCACGTACAGCAAGACGGTGCTGGTGCGCAGTAAGCATAAACCTCGCCCCAGCGGACACATACGCTTCAAGTTTCTTCATCCGCAGAGAGGTCGGGCAGTTGTCGTATGAATCATTTTCGTCTGCACTGAACGCAAACGGCGGAATATGCGTCGCAAGAATCACTCGCCCACCATACTTCTTCGCCTTCTCAAGCTCGGACTCGACCCACAGTTCATAGGCGACTCGATCCTCCTTCAGTTCCGTCGGATGCCAGAACTGCGAGTTTCCCGCAATAATCCGCCAGCCCTTGATGTCGCGGGCATCATGGTCGCGTCCGAACATCCGCCTGAACCGACCTAGATTCGCCGCCGTTACCCGATTCCCCATGTCATGGTTCCCTGGCGTAATCATCCAAGGAACATGAACTTTTTTAAGAATGCGAGGCCATTCCTTTTCAATGTCATCCACATTCTGCACCATGTCACCGCCAAAAAGCAGCAGATCCGGACTCAACGCATTGATGCGTTCGATGGCTTTCTCGCACCGGGCGATATCTTCCGCATAATTTTCGTTGAAATGCTCTACCGCACGCCACTTCATCGACTCGCGCCCGGAAACGAATCCAAACTGCGGATCGCACAGATGAGCAATCCGAACAGATCCTTTTTCGGCAGATGGCATTGCGCCAACGAGCACACCGGCTCCGAGAAGACCGCAAGAAAAACTTCGTCTGGAGATTTTCATAAGCCAGATTCCCTAAGTCGATACTTGCAGATGGCGTTTCTCTTCGGAATGAATGCGACGAGCCGGTTCCCTTCGCACGCAACGCACGTGGCAATCTTTTTCATGGCGCAGGTCTGCAACTGTCCTCGACAAGGTTCTCAACCTCGCCTTCCACTTCAATGAACTTGCGGGAGCGTTCCCCTCCGAATCCACGATGGTGCCGTACCGACAGCCGGTCAAGATGTGAGCGCTCGCAGCTACGAAACGCGACGTTGCGAATCCTGCGTGCGGAACCGGCACGAAGTAAGGAAGGCCGAAGCGAGGCGAACTTGCAGCGTTCGAATACAATGTCTTCGACAATCCATTCGTCTGCTATTCCGATGCTCTCCACCGGCCGGTCGCATTCGAGAAGCTCGCAGTCGGAAACGCGGACGTCCGATATGTCACAACCTTTCCTGCCGGGACGCCAAGCTGAGTAGAAGAATACGCCGGACGACGACTCCCGGACGACGCACCTTTCCATTGTCACGTTGCGGATTGTTCCCGTGCCTATGCCGATCCTCGCGCCCATCGCGCAACTTGCAAGATCGCAATCCGATATGCGGATGTTCTCGCACGGATGCACTGCCGCGTGCAGCTTGCAGCTGGCCCGTATGGCAAAGGTATCGTCACCTGTCGATACGGTGCATCCCGACACTTCTACGTTCCTCGTGCAGTCGATGGAAAAACCGTCCGTATTGGCGATGGTGCGGTCGTTGCGGATGGTCACTCCCCGTATCACGAGTCCGTCGCAGCAGCGGAAATGCGTCGTCCATGCCGGCGCGTTGCATATCCTCACGCCGGAAATGCGAATGTTTTTCGAGAGGAAAAACGCGACCATCGGTCCGGGACGAAACCACTGCCTATCCTTCGGATGGAGCCTGAGACCGTATTTGTAGTGCGGAAATCTCGAATCTTCATCGCACTCGCCGAAGAAATCCAATCCGCTGCCGTCTATGGTTCCTTCCCCCGTAATGGCGACGTCCTCGACTTTGTAGCCAAGAAGAAGATGTCCGCCGCTCCATTCCTCGACATCGCTCCAGAAGTTTTCGGGGAACGCATCGTTGCGGTTGTAGTCTTCGCTGCGCGTACTGCCCTTGAGGACAGCACCCTTCTCCAGTCGCAGTTCGACATGGGAGCGAAGCCATATTGTTCCCGTAGTCCAATTACCGGGCGGCACGACCACTACGCCACCGCCCGCCGCCCCGGCCGCATCAAGGGCCTTCTGAATGGCGATCGTCGAAGTTTCCCCCGCCTTAGCCCCGAAGTCGCGGATGTCGAAATTCGCGACCGATGCCACACACGGCGAAGCCGGCGTCACGGCAAGCACTGCGGCAAAGACTCCCATTTTCATAAGTCTGCCTCCCTTGCAGTTTCTGACATGTTTCATTTAGTTCCCTTTCTGTCTGGCTCACTAAGCCGATACCTGTAGATGGCGTTTCTCTTCGGAATGAATGCGACGAGCCAGTTCCCTTCGGATGCAACGCATGAGGCAATCTCCATCGTCCTTTCGACGAAAACGCAGTCACCGTCGCCGTTCCGCCGGTAGAGTTCAATACCGGACGGCGTCGCCCGCACTTCATGGCTATCGCCAAGCAGCGCCGTCTTGCCCGTTGAACAAACTTCCACACCCTGTACATCATACTGGCGCTTTGCACGGTCGCTATACGCCGTAATCTTGGGGTCAAGGAAGATAACCCGTCCGCTCTTGCGCTCCTTGATGTACAGTTTGCCATTCTTCACATCCACACCGGACACAGACTCCGCCCATGTCTTTGCGATCCCCCAGTTCATATCGCTGGTCATTGCATCGTCCGCCCTGTCGTCCAGCCAG
This sequence comes from Kiritimatiellia bacterium, assembly GCA_017521065.1. Classification (GTDB taxonomy): domain Bacteria; phylum Verrucomicrobiota; class Kiritimatiellia; order RFP12; family UBA1067; genus UBA1731. The sequence goes on from JAFXEA010000195.1 coordinate 5,613, forward strand.
AAATGGAGAATCCTCCATCTCGAAAACGCAAACACCTCCCCAGCTGCGACCGCAAGCGCCGTCACGTCGCGCATCCCGCCCAGGCGCCTGAGGCATGTTTTCGGCGCATCAGGCAAAAAGCGCTGCGCCCCCTGCGAAGTGGCAAGCCAATATCCACGTCCATCAAAGGCGACACCTCTTGTCTGGATGGAGAAGCATCCGAGAGAAAGCTTTTCGTCCTGCGAAAGCGTACGTCCTACGCGAATTGCGCCCATCTGCAAAGCCCACGTCTCCCCTCCCAGGTTCTGAAGCGCCCCCGCCGCCAATCGCCTCGGCCATAATCCGTCGATTTGCTCCTTCCCCATCGGCGAAAATCTCCTCACAACGCATTGCGGCCATCCGCTTCCGAGAAGAATGTCGCCTGTCGACGGGCAGACGGCGACCGACTCCAGGCGGTTCGAACACACGGACGCATCCAGCACGACGCCAAGCGCCTCCCCGGACACCGTCCAGCCATATACTTTCTTCTCCCGCTTGTCGAGAACAAAGAATCTTCCGTTTGCCGCAAATCCTTTGCGGCACGATTGCGGCGCCACATGCAGCACACGATTCTTGCCGCCTGTCCTGAACAGCGTCTGACCCGAGCTGATAGCACCGCATCCGACCTCAACTGCCGCAACCGCTCCGTTTTGCGGCCTGACCGCAAAAAGATTCCCTTCGCCATCAGAAACAATAGTGCCGGCGACATCGGACTTTATGCGCTCGACCTTTCCCGAAGCCTGTCTGAAGATAACTCCACCGGGAAAATGCACGTCTCTCTGCTTGTCGGCCACGACCCATTCGCAGTCTATCCACGGAATAGATGCTCCATCGCCCGCCGATTGCCCTATCACACCGGAAAACTCAAGATGAGCCTCCCCCTCCACTTTGGCCGTTGCATTCGGACGTGCGACACCGCCCAACACAAGACGTCCAAACCGTCGCGGCATCTCCTTCTTCAGCTCAAAAAGGCGAATCTGCGAAAGGCTCTCTTTCCCGTCACGATCATTGAAAAGCGCCGCAATTCGCACCGCATTCCCTCGCAGCGGACGCTCCATGCCGAAGAATCTCCACGGCAGACGGAAACGATAGTGCGTAGCCGTTCCCCGACGCGTCACATTCAGCGGAACATCAGAAGTCGAAATCTTTCCCGCGCCGCCATGTCCCGCAGGAAATCTCTTCGGGTCGAACGTAATCGTCCTGTACGCCTCCGGACCTTTCACGGCAAGAGCAAGTGTGATTTCGCTTGGCGACTGCAACGCCATGTCGGACTGGTAGTTCCCGGTCAGCCGCGCAAGTGCGCACTTGGCGATTCCCAGCTGCACGGAATCTCCGTTCCACGACATGAATCCTGTTCTTCCGTTGGTGTGGACATTGTCCGTGACGACGAAATCGCCGACAAGTTCCGAATCGGTCCAACCGAACGCGACAGATGCGGAAAAATCCTCCGGCGGCGGAACGGCCATCCTCTCGTCCCACACCGCCCGCCCGATGTCATCTCGACGGCACGGCATCCATGCATCCGGGTCTCCATCGATTCGCTCTGCTTTCCAGAAGTTGACGGTTGCGCCAAGCTCAGCCACGTAACCATCCGCAAAACCCGCTGTGACGTCAAGCGGCAGCTCTTCGAACGGACCTGGCTTGAATCCTGCCATCTCAACGACAACACGCCGTCTCTCTTTCGGCAAAAAGGAAAACATCTTTGTGTGGCGGGCGTCGGGATTTCCGCGCTGTCGCGTCCCGACCTTGATTTCGCTTTTCGCATCCGTCCTGTTCTCGACGTCGGCGCATATTGCCGGAACATCCCCGACAAACGTAGGCTCTACCGAATGTATGCGTATCTTCACCCGAGCCTCACGCTCCGCCGCCTTGCGCTTCGCCTCCGCAGCAAGTTTCTTCGCCTCAGTTCCGCATCTGCCCCACATCTTCGGATCCGGTCCGACGACATAGACAGGCGTCTCGGAGAGCGGCAGCTTAAGCGTTCCGCCCGTGCACGAAACAACCCTCTCGTTGCCCATTACGTCAGCCACGACAATCTTATCCCTCCCTACCGGAATCTCGGCTTCACCGCCTTTGCCGCCGTAGTCCCAAAGAACGATCACGCAACTGTCGTCCGCATCGGCATAGCAGTACCCAAGCGAAGACGGTCCCCAGATCCCTTCAAGGCAAGCCGTGGGACGCTTCCCGTCGACAAGCCAAGTCGCAGCGGAAAGCCCAGCCGCCACCGCCCGCGGAGACGTGAAACGGACTCCATACCTTTTACTCTCAAGTTCGAGATTGAAGAAGAGGCCGTAATCTCCGTCTCTGTCGAGTCCGTTGTCGTTGCCGAAATCGACGCCGTAGAATGCAAGGTTCTTCTCGAAACCTTCGCCGAGCAGAATGAAATTGGCGCGCAGAAGCCCGTTCAGCTTGCGCAGTTCGCCCTCGACCGTACCTGGCTCCGCAAAGCCCTGTTCCGTTCCGTACAACGGCAGATCCCGACCGATCCTGTCGCGGATCATCCGCTTCAGCTGGCGAACGTTCGAAATTAGTCCGTTCGATTCGGGCGGATAGGCGATGTACGGATGGATGCTGTAGGCGTTCAGGTGTTCAAGCAGCCCCGCGTCTATCAGCTGTCTGTGATAGTCGAGCGTCCTGATGTTCGAGACGGAAGGAAAGCACGTTACACCTCCTTCCGGATCCTCCCTGTCGATCGCAGCTTTCAGCGCGGCGGCAACCTTCACAACCGTATGCACGTCCAATCCGAGATCCGGCTCCCACATCATTTCGTAAAGCCGATTATCCTGTCCCGGAAGCGTCTGCTCACGCGCCGCCCGGACCATTTTGGGCAATACTTCCTGCAAGTAGGCAAATCCACTCTTGTCGCCGAAAACCAAATTGCGGGAATAGTCTCCCTTCTTCACATGGCCGAGAATCCACGAACGGGCCTCGTCGCTCCAGAAACCGTTGTCGTACGTACGAGAGTCCGGACGGAAAAGCGCATCGTGCCAGTAGAGGATCGGCCATGTCTTCCAGCCTTCCTTCGCGCACCATGTCTCCACAGCCTTGCGTCCCTCCGCAGGATTCGACTTCGGAGGACGCCCGTCGAGCTTGTGCCGCGCCCCGATCCAATCGCTTCCTCCGTACAGACCGAAAAACGAATCTTTCCATGGAATTTGAGGCCTCGTCGCAGGATCGCGCAGCACGGCGTAGGTGAGAAGCCCAGCCGGACGCGACCCTCTCTTCTTCAAGGTGCATCCGCCGGAACTGACGCTGACGCGGAAGCATCCGAACTGCTCCGTCGGCAAGTCGAAGGACCCCTCCCACGATCCGTCGGCATCCGTATGAAACACCTCCTCGCACTCGTCTACCACTACACCCTTGTAATTGGCGATTTCGACTTTGAGCGGATGTTTTCGCCCCGGAGCGAAACCTCGTGCGCGAACCCACATCGACGCCGAAGCACCGCGCACGAAACACGATTCACGGGGTTCCGACGTCTCCGCCGAAATCTCCTCTGCCGCAGATGCCGTGGCAGCAAGGCATAGCACGACAAAACAAACAACAAGTCTCGGCATTCTCATCATTTTACGACCATTACCATTCCGCGGCATTGCTTCACCTTCAGTGTCACCTTAGTCCCAGACCGGACAAGCTCCGCACTGAAGCCGTTAGGAACGATCGCCTGCAATTCATCGTTCCAGCGAGCGACGGCCTCGTCGTACTTTGCGCTAGAATATGAAACACCGTTTACAGTGCCCGAATAGAACGAACCCCCGTTTATCAGAATAACTTCGCGCTTGTGTTCTCCGTTGGCTTTCATGTCTGCGCAGAACCCCGGCAAGCAGTTGATTTCGCAAGTGAGATTTGCCGAATCGGCGTTGGACTGCAAATATTGCGCGCAATCGAATCTGAACGGCACACATCCGGCGCGGTAACTACTGGCGGGGAGATCGAAAACCCAGTTCAGTCCGCACGTAAGGTATGCCCCTTCGTTATACTTGTCTTTAATGAATGTAACCGACGGGTTGTCGCCCTGCATCCTGTATGTAAGGCGATTGCCCGTATTGTTGTTGTTATATTTGGGGCCTCTTGTCGAGACAACACCGTTCGAGCAGATGATGCCGTTATTTGACCCACTACCGGAATTGTATGTCGCCGTGCCAGACACGAGCTTACCTCCATTCCTGACGACAATGTAGTTGTTCGTTGAACCGGTTGCAACACCTCCCTTCCACGCGAAAGCATGCTCCCCAATGTTCAACTCGGATCCTTCACCCTCGACAACAACGCGATTGTTCGCCCCCTTCTTAATGCCTATAATAGCTCTATTTGCGACCGTCACCTTCGCACCATCCCTGATACGGAATATTTCGCCGCCTCCAAGGGATGCCAGAAGGGAATAACCCGCGTTGACGTCTCCATCCAAATCATCACCCCTGTTGCCGGTATTTGCATTTCCCCTGAAAACAACCTCCGTTCCGGTGCCGCTGATATCAACAAGCGGCAAACCATCCGTATGAACGCCGATGGATCCACCGTTATATGAACGCGACATCGTGAATTGACCTGCCGACACCTTGCTGCCTCCGCCTATGAAAATACGAGTGTCTGCCGGCCCTGTCGAATACCCAGGCATCAGGACATGATTGATCCATACTGTACTGTTTGAAATCGCCAGGTAGTCATGGCTGTACTGCGTCATCCACATATTGTCAACATTAGTGACCGTACAACCATTGAAGTTCATTTTCAGCCAGTATGCCTGATCGTTACCCTTCAGCAGTGCGTTGCCTAAAAAATCAATGTCGCCGTCATTGAATCGGATTGTACACCAGCCTGGATACCCACCTGAAGAACCTGCCCAGCGTGCACCACCCTCAATTTTGTCGCCAATAGTCAATTTCGCATCATTCTCGAACTGGAATGTGTAAGTACGGGAATTCCAATTTGCATCATAGTCGATGTACAAGCCATTCAGCGAACCATCTCTATCGACAATGTAAGTCACATTGTTCGCGGATACGAACTTCGCACGGTTTCCCGTGCCTATTGCTGGCACTCCGTTGGGCGACCAGGCGTCGGGCGAAAGAATCTTCCACGAACCGTCTGTATTAGGGAATGTCACATCGACTGCAAAGGAGTCGATAGGCGTCATGGCAACGCAGAGTACAACAATCATGAAAAATCTTCGGATGGTGAATGTATTCATTAGTGTTATCCTTTCTTTGCAAATTGGGCAGTCGAGGCCCGGATGACAAGATGAGAGGCAAGCAAAACTTCCCTCGGTGGAAGCAACGGATTTTCGACACGCGATAGCATAAGATTCACAGCCGACACGCCGATTTCCTCGCACGGCTGCACAAACGTCGTGAGCGGCGGGTCACACTCCGCCGACACATGGTCGCCATCTACGCCAGCAAGAAGAACGTCACCAGGAACGTTCACTCTCACTCTGCGAAGCTCTTCAAGAAGTTCAACGCCCATATAGTCGTGACAGGCAATGACGGCGTCAGGACGCTTTTTCCCCGAAAACAGGCGCCTGACCGTAGTTCGCATTTCTGCGCCGCTCATAAACACCATGTCCTCCTTGCGCCACTTCAGCCCTGCCTCACTGACAGCTAGCCCAACGCCCATTCCTCGTAGCATCGATGTTGGCGCGGGCCTTGGCTCAGAGACATACACTATGCGTTTCGCCCCAGCATCTATCATGTGTCTCGCAAGGTCGTAGCCTATGCGCAGATTGTCTGTTCCCACCAGATCGTATGCGCTGCGGCGAGGCGGCTGAACGAAGTCGCTGTCTATCAGCACAACGGGGATGTGCGCTTCGTCCAACGCGGACAGGATAGCACGATTGGCGCGCTCCGAATTTCGCAAAAAGTGAAGCGGCTGCATAAACACGCCAGAAATCCGTTCACCGACACACATTCGCGTGAACTCGCGGGCGTGCGACATCCGCTCAGACTCCCTATGTCCAGGCGCTGAAACCGAAAACAACGCGCAACCGCGCTTCGCAAGTGCGGTCTCGACTCCATTTCTTATCGCAGTATAAAACGGATTTACATTGTATCCGTTACCGAGCATGATCGCAAACAGGCGCCGCCGCGACTCTGTCGGTATTACTGTCGTGCCAGATCCGACTTTGCGTCGTATGAGCCGCATCTCTTCAAGTTCACGCAAAGCAGCGCGTACGGTTTCTCTCGCAGCGGCGAAACGGCGAACAAGGGCGCGTTCGCTAGGGAAACGCCCTGCGAACTTGCCAGCGCCAATCTCGGCGATTAGCGTCTCGCTGATAAACTTTCTCTTGTCCTCAACCATATTCAAATTTCCGGCAAAAATTGTACAACATTTTTACCCGGGTTAGTGCAATGGTCTAGACCACTTTATGCTATTTTTTTAACTGGGGATATTCCCCTGGCAGTAAAAAAAAAGACTCACCTTCTTTTTTGTCAATCGCAACAGTTGGTTGACTATCGAAGTTCCATATTCCGGTGGAGAATGGGGCGCCTCATAGACTTTCAACCCAAGCTTCTGCACCTTGTCCACACCAGAACAACTGGGGTCTGACTATGTAAAGAGTTGCAATTCGCGCATCTGTTGACTGGTTTCGTCAAATAGCGCAGTTCTGCCAGTATATAAGATTTCGTCCGCACCATAATCTTGAGAATCAGTCCAAACCATCCTCTTTCTGATCAGAAGAGAGTTGATATCTTATAGGTGAATTCTCATTTTCAAGACCTCATTATTACCTATATTTGGTGTTCAATTCTCACAAATTATAATTTGTGAGAATTGATGATTTGCAAGGAAATAAGAGTGTCCTTTGAAGGAGTGAGATAAGTAAAAAGATGAGGTAAATATTTGATTAACTGGATGATTTCTGTTGATTCTTGAAGGGACAGACCCTTCAAAATGCAACGCGCAATCTCGCGGCGTTGCCGATCGGCAAGACGCTTGCGGCGGAGGGGCTCGAACCTTCATCGACAGGGAAAGGCGTCTCGAAGGTGACGGTTCAGATGGATCCGGCGGCACGTGCGACGGCGGATTGCGCGGCGCTTTCCGCAACATCGGCAATATGACCAAGAGTCATGCGATCCTTCATCGCGCACCTCCCTTGCTGGAGTTGTGTCCGGTGTAGCGGTTGAGGCGGTTCTGGAAGGCTGATGCGGGATTGCGCAACTTGCATTCGCGCATAATCGATATCTGCTCCAAGTACAGATCGCGGAATGCCTCATAGCCAATCTCGTTGGCGATCTTTAGCCAGAGCGAACGGTCGCGGGCTGCTTGCCTATCACTAAATTCAGCAACTGCATCTTCCACCGCTTCGCGCACAGGATCGAAATCGCCGCCAAAGGTTTTCACTCGCCATGCGGTGAAATCGGCGCTTCCCTCGCGTACGCATGCGCGCGCCTGGTGGGTCTAATAGGGATTCTTTAAGAATCCCCGTAGGTCTAACCACGCGTGCATGCGTATACGCGCGCGAGGATTGGGGATTGTGCATAACTCTGGAATCGGCGGTTTTGCCGCCGCCCGGATTCGTATTTTTGTTGGCCATATGTGGCTCCTTTTGGGGTTGTTGTCAAGCGCCCGCGGCACCCGCCGCAGACAAAATCCGGGTACAAAAAAAGCGCGTCGTTTCCGACGCGCTCATTGCAAAAATGCTATAATTGGAGGCAGTTAAGAGGAATTGACGATGGAAGTTTTGACCATCCCCGATACAGTCGTTGCTGATTCAATACGTTCGCGGATTCTTACGATCCGTGGTGTTCAAGTTATTTTATCAAGTGATTTAGCTCCGCTTTATGATGTTGAGGTAAAATACCTCCATAGACAGGTTAAGCGAAATACAAATAGGTTCCCACCCGATTTCGTTTTGCATTTGTCACCTGAAGAAGCAAGTGCTTTGAGGTGC
>JAFXEA010000196.1 GCA_017521065.1 Kiritimatiellia bacterium
AAACTGTCCGGGGCGTTCTGGTCCGTACACATCATCTCTTTCAAGCTCCACTGTGCGGAATCCGATCTTCTCAGTATGGTTTGCCAGCACCTCGCCGTCATCTCCGGTAATCTCCACTGTCGCATCGTAAAGCGTAGCGTCGCCCATACCCCTTGGCCACCAAGGACTTATGTCCAGAACCTGAAAACGGGCGATGTTCTGATACGTCTCCAAGCGGTTCACGAACTCCGCATACACCTTCCCTTCACGAGAAACCGTATATTTTATGTTTGCATTTCCTATATGCCGGAATGGTGACTGCACACGACATGTCACCATCAGGTCGGAGCGTTTGCGCCGCACATCGAGCGACCTTACGATCCATGCGGTCTGATCTATGCGCACTGGATCCTGAACCTCCATGGACACATCTCGCCACAAGCCGCTGACAAATGCACGGGGGAAGATATCCCACCCACCCATATGTCCAGCCTTGCGGAACGGTTCAGCATCAGCAAGAGAATCGCCCATCGAATATCCGAGTTCGCCGATGGTCATATACTGAGCCTCGCACATTACGCTTCGTATCAGTACCTGAACCTTGTTTTCTCCTTCCTTCAGGGACTTGGTTACATCAAAGACGTGAGGAATGAACATGTTGGAAGTCTCCCCGATCTTCACCCCGTTGAGAAAAACGTCTGCCAACGTATCTATGCCCTCGAACGTCAACATCGCACGTTGTCCGGCCTTCACATCCGGCTTGCTGAAAACCTTCGTGTAAAGCCACTGATATCCCTCATACGGACGCAACTTGAGGATGTTCATCCCAAGTTCCGGAGGAGGCAGAACACCCGCGTTCACAAGATCAAGTTCGCAATTTCCAGGAACGGTCGCCTTTACAGTATTAATCGGCATGGAAATCGGCAGTTCACGCACGGGACCATCGTCAGGCTGGGGAAAATAGTCGAGCCTCCACTCCCCGTTGAGCGAGACGGACATCGATGCCTGCAATTCAAGTACAAGCATAGCAACAAACAAAAGAATCTTTTTCATGATCAACACTCCTTTATGTTCATCGTTGAATGTTGCGCTTCACCCGCCAGGAATAGACGCCCTGAGTCGGAGCGGAAAGCAGTGTGCGTCCGGCTTTAACCTCGAACTCGCATGGCAAACGGCGTTTGTTTCCATCATACCCGTATGACTCTATGGATACGGCCTCATAGGGCAGTTCTATCCGTCCCACCTTTGTAGGGATAATCTCCTCAATGCCATTGCCTTCATCCAGGCGGACCACTATGCCATCGGCACCAGTTCCATCTGGAAAGTGTGTGAACGTTCCACGTCCATTCACATATCTATAGCCGTCTCCATATGCCCAGTCTACACGATGTCCATCGATTTCGCCCATGAAGCTCTCGGCCTTGCCGTCTCCGCCTCTACCCCAGAAGCCGTTTGGCGGCAATGAGACCCTGCACCCGGCAATCTTCACTGACATATATTCGTTCGTCGATCCGTTCGCAATCACAACTGTACCGTCATCGTATGTCACGGCCACTTGCGAACGTCTGTATGCACCATTTGCGACCGCTGCTGATGTCGGATGCAGAACGCCTGACGCATCCGCGTAACATATCGACTTTGCCTTTGCGCGGGTGTACCTTGCCGCGAGCGATTGAAGCAGGAAATACGATCTTGCGGAATTCGTCCAATTTATGATAAGGTAGCCCGGATGTCCGAACGCTGCCGTTGCCGCAATGAAGCGATCAACATCCTGATCCTTCGCTATTTCCCTGTATGGCCCATGCACATAGAACATATCAAGGTTGTGTCCCATGCCGAAATTGCACGAAAGCGGATGGATACGAAGAAGATCAAAGTCGACAAGCCACGGATTGCGTGGCAGATCGTACTCCTGATCCTGTGCATAGTTGCCGTCGGAAAGCCCGGCATACATCCAATGCATGCCGCCCTCGGAATACACCGGACCATCCCAAGCCTTGCGCTGCAGCATCAATATCTCGCCATAAGAATAAAAGGTCTGCGCAAACGTACCGGCACCAGGCACACGGGCGTCGTAGTCGGTATGGCTCCACGGCGTCACGCAGGTCTGGACATCGCAATAGCCGCCATTGAAACCAAACTTCTCCTTGAGTTGCGGACACAGCTTTTCGCATATCCCCACCGCCCATACCGGCTTGGGCGAATAGCATCCGGCCCAGCTTCTCTGAAGACTGCCATCAGAATTGCGATTGGCGTTATCCGGCGACCAATATCGGCATGTTGGCTTGAGATCAGCGTAATTGTTGTACAGACCGTATCTAAACCCCAAGTCCTTCGTGAGATACCGTACGTATTCGCGATATCCTTCGTCGCCACCTTTGTCGACAGCCGCATACAGCGGCTGGTAGCATTCCCCTTCGCCATAGTGGAACACTTTATCCCTGTGATCCGTCCAGAACAACCCCGGAGTGCTGGCAAAAATCTTCTTCATTCCGCGCCGTTTCAGCCCCCACCAATGATCCCGGCAGACTACCGGGCGATTGTCCCACAAAGCGAGCCAAAGGTGCGTACCTGTCACACTCTTCCACGGCGACGGCGGATTCGGTATTGTCGGCAGCACTGAACCGAAGTCCTCCGAAACGGTCCAGATGAAACGCTCAAAGCAGCCGTTCCGACGACCATCGGTCTTCGGCAGATACCGGACACCTCCGTTCGCCGCCGCAAGCCCTGGCGCAGAGCGTCCCGCAAAAAGCATCGATGCGTTGGACTGCGTCCAGTCTGGCGTAGCGGACACGAAGAGCGTCTTGCCGCCGGATTTAACCGATACGACACTGGGGCGATTTTTCCATCCACGTTCACGATAATTCCAGAACGGAACCGGAACCGCCTCTGCCTCTGATGATGCCACAGCACCGAAGCGCACATCCTCGACCCCTGGATCTTTTCGAACGATATCGCACACGAGAGAATCACCCTCCCGGAAGAACTTGATCTGCGCATCACGCGCCGTCACCGGGAAAATGCCGCCACCCTTCGCAAGGGAAATCCATTCGCCGCCCTTCCAACGAAAAGCGAGAGAATCCCAATCGGCAGTGTTTTCCGGAATCCTGTATTCAATTGATGGATTTTGAGGCTTCGCATGCGGCAGGACGGTGCGGTACGTATTGGGGAAAGGCAGCCTGCCTTCACCAATATTATGGCCTTGCGGAGCATCAGCAAACAGCTGCACGCCACGTTTTGCGCGAGGCTCGAACGAAAGAGGTTTTAGTTCCTCGCGGTATATGCAGAGCGAGTCGAGATATATGAATCGATCTTCCGTGTTGCGGCCGTTCCGGATCATAAGCCCTATCAACTTAGAGGGCGGAGTAAGCTGCGACTTCAGCCACGGAGTGAAGCGGAGATAGTGCTTCGACCAACGTGCGGAGAGAATGTGCGCAAGTTCGTATGTGACAGGTTTCCCCTTGCCATTCTCAAATATTCCATGCAGCGTTATGGAAGGAGATCCTTTCGGCTTGCCGTAGAAGTTGTTCCCCCATATCCAGACCGTCAATGTATCAGCATCCGCTGGAACATCAACAGGCTTCGGGAAGAAGAATTTCGCCGTCGGATGCTCTTCACCATCGGTTCCGCGATATGTAATCTTGCAGGCGCCATCTCCAAAAAGGATGCGATCTGTGGCATATTCGGCCTTGACTACGGAATGAAAAGTCTCAACCTTCCATTTCGCCACATCCCTGAATGAAATCACAGGCTGATGATCATCGGACGTACGATTTGCACGGACAATTTCAGCAGGCCGTTGCGCGAACACCGCTGTACAGAACATCAATATCAATGGAAGCATAAATATCCCTATAATACTTTACCGGGCGAAATAAGGAAGGCACTTAAGGCGAAAGCCTACCTGTTTTTCGTCCCAAAAAGGCCATCCCACACGAGATGCACTACGGCAGGCAGGTGCGTAATTCGCATACGATCCGCCTCTTAGAACTCGTTTTGAATGCGATGACGATACCGGACCTTTAGGTGCAACGATATGTGAAGCATCCGAATAAGTAGTTCCGGTTTCATACCAATCCAAGCAATGTTCAAGCACGTTGCCGTGCATATCATAGAGGCCGAATGCATTCGGTCTCTTCAATCCTACAGGATGCGTGGCACCATCTGAATTTCCCGTCCACCATGCCACTTCTGACAACGCTGGACACGCTTCTGGCCCATTTTTTCCCCACACATTTGAATAATCAAGATTTTTTCCGCTGTTCAGCGAAGTATCCGTACCGGCTCTGCAAGCGAACTCCCATTCGGCCTCCGTGGGGAGATCGAAAGTATTGATGCCCGATCGTTTACGCAGTATGCCAACAACACTTTCCGACGCAACGGCATCGCCAGTAGAGGGCCAATTGAACCCATCCCCCGTCGAACCACGTATGACATTATATGTGATCTTCTCCACAGGACGAATATCAGAATCGTCGGCTTCCGAGAACTGGCTGCTCCATGAGCCGTAAATTCTACCGAACTGCTTCTGAGTCATCTCATAGATTGCCATATAGAAGTCGTTGGTGAGCGTAATGTCATGCGGAACTTCTGCATCCACATGGCCGAAATCACTGTTACGGCTGCCCTTCTCACCATTCAGAGAACTCGCATGGAAACGGCGGTTGCAGGCCGGAATCTTCCGCATGACAAGCAGGTCCGTCTTGTAACGCCTGTGCTGGATTCCGTCAGGTATGTCATTCGTCGAAGCATAGAAGAAGAACGTGTTGGTTGCGCACAGGTCCACAACAAGGTACGGTGGCGGATCATTGACATCCCAAGGCGTCAGCCTTACGCCAAACTCGGCGTCCGGACCCAATGCGGCCTGAAAATCGTTGTCCGGATTCCAGACAAACGAACAAGCTCCTTCACGATTCGTCACTATGATGTTGACGTCACCGGAAAGAGTTGTATACAGATGCCCGGGAAGCGCTACGCCGTTTGTGGTGAACTCCGCCGTAACTACGGCAGGGCCATCCGTCAGGCTATACTCCACCGTGACGCGGCGTGTAGCCGGATCCTGCGACAGGGACACATCGGATATCTGAGGCTGTGCGAACGTCGACCCTACAACGAGCATTACGGATACAGACAGAATATTCTTCATGGTGGACTCCTATCTCACTTTGCAATTGCCGGACAGCAGAACCTGAAACCATATACATCGTCCCAGGCATTTTCATCAGAGGCCTGAGTACGGGCAGCCGAACGGGACTCCGTAGGAGCCGTTCCGTAGGAACCGCCTCTACATACACGTCTGTTCAAAGCGTTCGCACTCGCTCCCGGAGGATCCGTTACCGACGAGCCATCGGAATGTTCGGTTCCCTCGCTGTACCAGTCTAAACACCATTCGTACACATTGCCGAGCATATCATAGAGTCCGTATGCGTTAGGCTGCTTGAGCCCGACCTCGAAAGTCTGCATCTGTCCATCACGCACGCTGTTCGCCACTTTGCCGCCATACCAGGCAATGTCATCAAGGGTGGGCGCGATGCCGTCATTAATGGTCGTACGCAACTGTTCTTTACCGTTATAGAGCCCTGCACCCTCTCCTGCTCGACAAGCATACTCCCACTGCGCATCGGTCGGAAGGTCGATGGTGTCCAGCAACGCCTTACGGCGGATGTTGTATATGGTGCTCCCTGATGCCACGTTCGTACCGGTGGTGGGCCAATCAATATTATTGCTGCGGCTGCCGCGCACAATAGAATACGGCACTTTGCCGACAGGCCGGAAGTCATAATCCTCATAATCCTTGAAAGTTGCGGTTCCGGTATAGCCCGTAATCAATTCATACTGCTTGCGTGTGCACGGATATATTCCCATATAGTAATCGGATGTGAGCGTAACCCAGTGCGGGATCTCGCGCTCAGCAATACGGGACGGCTCATTGTACGGCGATCCCATACGCCATCTGACATTGGCTGCCGGAATCTTCCGCATCACAATCTTATCAGTCTTGTAGAGACGGTTAGAGTTCAGTCCCCATCCCGGAATGGCATTTGTCGACACATACCAGACAGGCGGCGTTACCCCATCCACGGAAAGCACCATGTATGGCGGCGGATTGTTCGTGGCCCATGCAGTAACCACTGCCTTTATGCTGCCGTCATCCAATCTACGGTCTGGCCAATCATTTCGCGCCGCCCATTTAATGGTCCTGACACCAGGCTTCACAACACATCCCACATCGCCGGAAAGCGATCTGAAATTCTCCGTTCCGATGGATACACCATTGGTCTGTATGTCAACGGTGATAACTGCCGGATCTCCGTCAAGGACATAATCGATCATCACATAAGACGAATATTTCCTCTGCGTAAACGTCACGCTCGACTCGCGCACGATCGGCGCGGCGACAAGCGCCAATGCACATATCACATGAAAGACGGCCACTGTCAGTTTTGCGTTTGTCATCTCATTCTCCTTTACAGGCGTCATTTGGCGATAGCCACACACTTCAAACGGAATCCGGCCCACTCAATATAGCCCTCAGGATTGCCGGAATCCCTATACGCCGAACGCGCCACCGTATTTCCAGTAATGTAGTAGCCACCTCGATAGCAACGTTTCGTTGGTGCTGCAGCATCATCCGACTGCGGACCGGGAGGATCGATCTGGTCCGAATTCTCTGCGTACGGAGTATCAAGATACCAGTCGAGACACCATTCTGTCACATTGCCGTGGCAGTCGTAGAGGTTCCAGTTGTTGCAAGGTTTGGTACCTACAATCTGGGGACCGGATCCGGTCACTACAATTCCATCTGGAGCAGGATCCCATGTGGCGGCCAAATCCTTTCCGTTGTTGAAGTCGGTAGGCGTACCTGCTCGGCAGGCATATTCCCACTGCGACTCAGTCGGAAAATCCATCGTATCAATCCCAGTAAACTTCCTGATCGTATCGATCGTGCATCCTGGCTTCACGGAATTTCCCGTTATCGGCCAGTCGATGCCGTCCGAAACTTTTCCGCGAAGAGTTGAGTAGTAGGTTTTCGCCTGGGCAATATGGTAGGTGGCGGCATCATTGATGTCTGCAACCTCACCCCTCCCAAAACGCACATACTGCGCGTGCGTCGTCGGGAATATTGCCATGTAATAGTCATTAGTGAATGTGACATAATGAATTGTTTCACGACTGCGCCAGTTGCTATTATTGTTTGCGACGATTTTCCCCGCCCCCATGCGCCATCTAACGCCCTTTGCGGGAATTTTCCGCATGACAAGCCTATCCGTCTTGTACAGCGCATTTGTCAGATCATAAGGAAGAGCGTCCGCACTCGCATAGTAGGTGATGTTGCTGGGATAGAGAAGATCCACAACCATGAAATCCGGCGGATTGTCAATAGGCCATGCGGTCACACGCGCCGTTACATTCGCATCGAACTTATATCCCGTAAAGGAATGATCCGGTCTCCAGAACGCCTTACGCTCGCCTGCCGATACCTTGCGGTTAACATCGCCTGCCATCGTAGAAAGAAGTCTCGCTTCCACCGGAGCACCGTTAGTGAAAATATCAATCGTCACAACAGCCTCGGCAGTGAGCGTATATGACACCGTAATGTTGCGGGAAACAGTATCCTGGGCAAGAACAACATTCTGTACCCCTCCTGCTGCAGACAATGCCGCTGTGACGGCCAATCCCGCCAACGCAAATGCTTTGAACATGCAAGATTCTCCTTTCATGACATTTTCCTGATTTCAGAAATAGACCGTCTCAGCGGAAGAGGATTATCGTACCCGGAGTGCCCGTATAGAGATTGCCGCCCGGGGACTCCTCGTCGGTACACCAACGGGAATCGAAGGAACCCAACGTCACACCGGCAGATGCAGGCCGTGACACGCGCGAGTCAATTCCGACCGAAGGCGAATCTGCCACATCGATGGCAACACCGGAATGGCCGGTGGTATTCCAGAAATCACTTACCCCCTCCGGCGGACGCAATGCGGCCATATCGTCATAGGTGGAGGGGGCTGCAAAAATGCCCGACACAACAGATGCGGACAGAACGAAAACAAGATTTCCAGAGACAAAACACAACTTCTTCAAATGCATGACAATATCTCCTTTCATCAATATGGATGTTTCGTTACTTCAGTTCAAAATCGAAAATCACCGGCGAATGATCGGAAACATCCAACGCCTTCTGGCTGCGATCCATTGCAAACTTCACAGGGGTTACCTTGTCTGGATCGTAGAACACATGATCCAACCACTCCTTCTTTTTCGCATTTTCTGGTTGGACGCCACGATAGACACCCGACGCATCGCGTTACGGGAAATCGCGCCATGTCGCCCTCGGGTCGGTATCGGGAGACTTCTCCTGCGCATCTTCCCATCCTAGCTTCTTCAGTTCGGCAAGCGCACTGGAGGTAACGGGCGCATTCAGATCGCCGCCACCAACAATCGTTGCGTCGTGCTTTTTCGCCGCGGCTGACACCGTCTCATGCAAAAGCCGTGCGTTCACGAGCCGCAGATAGTCATCCGCAACACCATGCGTCTGCCACCAGAAGTGCGACGCAAAAACCACAAACTTCCTGCCCGTGGCCTTTTCACGCACAGCGGCCCACACTACGCCCTTGGAATAATCGAGCTCGGGGTGGAACCACTTCGCGCCCTTCTCCAGAAGCTCAAACTTTGACAGGCGGTAAAACACCGGGTTTGCGGCATCGCGATGCTTCTCATTCGGGCCCATGCCTTCGCCGATGCATCCGTAATCAGCGCACAGGCCTTTCATCAAACGCGACTTCCAGAAATTCGGCGTCATCTCCTGCAACCCGATGAAATCAGGAGCGTGACTCATCAGAATCTCAAGCTGCCGCTCATCGCGTTCAGACACCGGATTCCCGAAAAAATCCCCCCATACGTTAAACGCAACAAACCGATAGGCTGCATGCGCCTGCAGTACTCCTAACGTACCACACAGCATCACAGATAACATCATCAGTTTTCGACTAAGAAACATATCACACCTCCTGACCTTATTGATGCCTTGAAGCGCATCTTCCAGGACCATGCCCCTTCAGATGCGCTTCAAGATTCCATCAAACGTTCAAGGCCGCCTTGTCCTTCTTCACATTGTCGACACCAAGGTCGCCAAGCTTTGAAAGATCGACCGTCTCGATGCCGAACGGCTTCTGGTTCTTCCATTCGCCCTTGGTGAAGTCCGGAACGTCCATGGAGTTTGAACGGTTGCGCACGGACCTTTCGGAGAGCTCACCGATGGAGCAGGATGCCGCCAGATCGTACACGTTGGTGTCGAGCGGGATTCCGTTCTGCAGGCAGTACGCCCAGCGCAGATCCATGAGGAAGTCCATGCCGCCGTGTCCGCCGACCTTCTTGGCAATGTCTCCGGCCTGCTTCCAGTACGGGTGCATGTACGTGGCGCGAAGCTCCTGCTGTTTCTTTTCGTCGAAATAGCCGTGCACTCCGGCGCCGGGCTTCTCCTCCCACCCAAAGCGGACGGGCCACTCACAGGTGAGGGACTCTGAACCGTACAAGAATCTGCCACCGGTGAGAGATCCCTTCGTGCCGGTGATCTTGTTGATGCGCGAGTATGGACGCGGCGACGAAACATCGTGCTGAATCATAATCGAGCGACCGTTCACTGTCCTTACGAGAGTAGTATTCATGTCGCCCATCTGCACCTTGTGCTCGTGATGCCAGTCTCCGGCGGGATACGAAGCCTTGGCGTATGCCTCGAAGTTGAACTGGTTGGACTCCAGAGATACGAGATAGTCGAAACGATCGCCACGGTTGATGCCCATGTTCTGCATGAGCGGGATGAGACCGTGCGTCACATACTGGTTGCCCTTGTGAACGGTGTTCCAGCGAAGACGCCAATGGTTCCAGTACCCCCATTTTTCCCGTCCAAGGTCTTTATAGTTGTGGACGCGAAGATCGTGGATGTAGGCGCCCTCACCATGCACCAGCTCGCCGAGCAGCCCAAGGCGGCATATGTTGAGCGCGAGAAGCTCCGCCTCGCCGTAGCAGCAGTTCTCGAGCTGCATGCAGTTCATGCGCGTCTTCTCGGAGGTTTCGACAAGCTCCCAGCACTCTTCGACGGTGAACGCGCTGGGGACCTCCACGAACGCGTGCTTCCCGGCGCGCATCGCATAGAGCGCGATCGGTACGTGAAGCTCCCACGGGGTCGTGTTGTACACGCAGTCGATGCCGTCCCAGTCGCACATCGCCTTGTACGCATCCTTGCCGACGAACTCCCTTGCCGCAGGATGCTTTGCGTCCTTGAGCCACTTCTGCTGCCCATCTACTGCGCACTGCCTGACATCGCAGAGAGCCGCAACCTCAACGCCGGGGATGCTGGCGATACGGTGCACCGCGCCACGTCCGCGGGCTCCGATGCCGGCGACACCGACGCGTATCTTCTTCATCGGCTTTGCGGCAAAGCCGAACATCGACCCGCCAACGCCGAAACCTGCCCCCTGCTTTGCGCTCATGCATCCTGCCGCAACGGCGGCGGCCCCCATCCAAGCGGTTCCCTTCAGAAACTCACGACGGTTGGTATCCATTTCAATCTCCTTTTCTATTTTCAATGCAATCACACGAGATGCTCAACCCACCGGTTTTCTATCTTGGCAAAGTTTCCTTCTCGCGCGATCAAATTCTAAAATCGCTCGTTCGGCTCACATAATACCAAAATGATTTTTTTTTTCAACCGAAATCCCAGGATCGAATGGTTCGATTTCAAAAGCAATCAAATAGAGAAATTCTAATTAGATGAACTCAAGCGTTCAATTTCGCGCGCGAGGCGAAGTCGATGAGATTCCATGGACGATGAATCAAACGCAAATTCAGTCATCGAAGATGTGACGGAATCCGGCACCTGCAGAAGCGGATTCGAAGGAGACAGGCGCTTCAGGATCGAAAAGTATTCGTAGTCCTCCAATCCATCACGCAGATGGGTGATGCGAACGGACTGGACCGGATCTGCGACCACCCCCGCTTTCGTTGCACACTCCTCCGGAGGATACAGGAAGCGACCCTCTCCGTTCTGGTCAGGATGCTTGGTCTGTCCGCGCCAGTTGAACACATCCCATATGAGAACACCTCCCACCTTCTCCTTCCACGTCTGCCACAGCCAAATCCTCAACTCCGGCGCCGGATGGTCGATGAAGTCGCACACGTACGGAGATTTCGGATTGTTGCAGACATACCACCACATCATGTCGCCACGTTCGCGCTGACGCTTCAGCTCCGGAGATGTGAGATACTGTATCTGCGGACACCACAGGTTCACGGCACCGTCCAGATCCCTGAATGCGGGATGAGCAAGCGCCGGCAGCATACGGCGCAATCCCGGCGCATGCTTCGCAAGGAAGTTATAGCCGAACTTGACAAGATCGTATTCGCTGGCAAGCGGCTCATCGTAAACATAGGCATAGGCCTTATCCAGCAGACCCTTCCTCTTCAGGAAACCTTCCATCGCCGCAAAGTATGCACCGAGACGCTTTTCATAGCGCGGATCACCCGGCTTTAGCCCCATAAACTCCGGATTCTGTCTCGATGACATGCTGCACTGTCCAAGACCGGGCAGCCAAACCATGAAAGCATTGAAATGGTACTTGGAGAATACACGATCAAGTTCTCGTTCCCATTCGCTGAAATCGAACACAGGGACATCTCCGTTCCACGTGACGCGCCAATGCGCAAGGAATGCAGGGAAATACGGTGAAAGATGGTTCTCTGACATCGCCTTGAGATAACGTTCCGCCAAATCACGGAACTCCGGAGTCTTCTCCTTGATTCCATGAGCCTTCACGATAAGGGAAGGGGAGAGTCCGAACGCAGTCTGGCACGTCATCACATCCGGCAGCTCGAAACCGAACACCTCTACATTCAACGGGACAGCGAACTGCCGCCGCACCCCGTTCCCGCATACTACATCAACATCGACAACTCCGCGATACGCTCCCTTGCCCGCACCCCTGGGAGGACGCACCGTGATCCAGAACGGCTGGTTCATGCCCTTTCTGATGGCGACAGCCTCTCCTGCATATGGCAGAAGCTTATCCGGCGTGGCAATGGGTAATCCTCCAAAGTCTGTGGGATGCCGCACATCCACATATCCGATGCGCTTCACATCCACAGCAGACAAAGGCAGACAGAACCCGGAATCAGAGCACAGCTCCTCACGTAACTTCACCTTTACTGATTTTATGTCCTCTTCGGCACGCACCACAAGCTGAACAGACTCCGCCTCGTTCGCGGCGGTGCGCATCAGAAGTCCACGCCCTTTCTTCGCTGGCGCAGGACGAGTCTGCACAACCTTTCGCCCCGAAACCGCCGCCCACAGATTCACGCCCTCGCCAGACGCAATAAGCGCACCATAGCTTTCATCGTCATAGAAAGATCTCCCGATCTGCGCGAACAGCTTTCCGCTCGACTTTTCGACAAAACGCGTTTCTCCGAACATTCTGAGCGGGTTGCCGTCCACCATGCCTTTAAGGTTGTAGTGCGCGATCTGAATCGTACCGTTCGTGCCTCCGATGATACGCACATATACAGACTCGCACGGGAACATTTCCTTCGGAAGTTCCTTGTGGATTGCCGTGCGCGCAACGACATTTCCAACATTGCGCCAGTTCGTACCGTCAGAAGACACCTCAACCGAAACTTCGCCATTCGCATCCGACCAGTCGCTTGTCCCGACGAATACCTTTGCGCCGAGGAACCTGCGTCCGTCAAGCCTGTGTCGATATACCACCTTCGACCCCGGATTGAACCACCACAGCCTTCCGTTGAAAGGACACTCAAAACGATACAGCGGACGCGCCGGGCTTCGGCCTTCCTGTCCAAAGGGGAAAGAAAAAAGATATTCGTTTCCATCCAGACGCTCACCGCCGCCCAGTTCAAGTCCATTAGACTTAAGATACTCCGCCCTGAGCTGAACAAGCTCCACCTCTTTTACCTCGACGATTCCATTCGGCTTCCACTGTCCGAAATGAAACCGTGCATGGACAGGCTTTCCGCGAGATGGAACCGCAAACACGCTGTGCCTCCTGCGCCACATGCCATCACCGGGCTCGCTTCGTCCAAGCGCGGCAAACCCCGTTCCGGCAAGGCAGTGCGCAGGATAGTCGGACCTCGCGTAATACGAGAAACCGTAGATGCCGTCAGGTTCGAGAACAGCCACCCCAGGAAGATCCTTGCGGATTTCGGATGACTTGCCGTCGTTTTCGATCTTCAACGGACCACTGAACGAAAGCGCCAGAGCTGACGCATAAAGCAGAACTATATTCATGAGAAAGTAAACTCGTACACGAAGCCTTTATAGTTTGCATCCGAAACGTACTGCATAGCTGTCTTCGAGAACTGGACGCAATATTCGCCGTGGAGGTGTCCGCAGATTATGGCCTTCAGAAGCGGCTGCTCCTTGAGCCATGCAAGAAGCTCCTTTCTGCCTCCCCAGCTGTTCGCCCACGGAACGCCCTGAAGGTAGCCGTCGTTTATCTTCTCTTTCACAAGCTTCTTCGTGACAACCATCTGATCTACGAGTTTGTCCGTGAAGAACGGCATGTGGCAGAGCATGACAACAGGAAGTCCCTTCGCAAACTCCTTTTTGATCTGGTCAAGCTGCCAGTGCCCCATATGATCACTGAATCCACTGTTGTCGTACTGGACGAAATTGACGCCGCCGATAACGCGCGAAGCGACAGGTATCGGATTCGGCACATACGGCGCAAAGAGCCTGCGTCCTGCGGCGCGCTCCTCGGCGCTCCTTCCGATTGCAATCGCAGGTTTGCCTGGTCCCCATCCATGGTACTCATGATTGCCCAAGGAATAGAACCAGTTCCGCATAGAGAGGTCGCGCCGGATCATATCGAGGTTCGCCTTGGACGGGAAATCCAGCAGATCGCCCGTATGGAATAGAGGCGCATTCAGGTTCTTTGCGTGCAGAAGCGCCGCCGCAAGTCCCGGAATGCCGTCTGCGAATATCTTGCTACGCGAACTGTACCATTCCATAGACTTCGAATCGAGCTTCTCGAAATCCTCAGCAGAAACGTATGTAAAATGACTGTCCGTAGCCTGCACCACCTTGAATGACGAACCCAAGCCGATGTTGATGTTTATCTTTCTGAGCTTCATCGTCTCAAGGACGGAATCTGCGAACGCCTTTTCATCTGGCTTCCCGGCAGAAAACACGGGGCGCATAGCGGCCGCAAACACACCCATAAGGCCAAGCTGAACAGCCTCTCTTCTCGTGACCATATCCATCCACCTCCTCACCTGAACACGACAACCGTTCCCGGCCTGTACATGACGATCTTTCCGTTCGAGTATCTGCACTTGTATTTCGCACCCGACTGAACGACACCGTTCACGGAGAGTCCCCAGTTGGAGATATTGTCCAGACCCGTCACATTTTCGCCCGTGATGGACATCTCTAGCGAACCGCTGAACTCGGGCACGTTCACAAGCTCCAGCGTTCCGTTTTCGGGAAGAACCATGTTCGCCAGCGTTCCCGCACCGGTCGCTCCATCGACAACAAGTTTGATGCCGTCGCGCAGTTCGACTGCATCGCCACCGGTGACCGCAAGTCGCGCACCCGCCGCAACCGAAATCTCCGTCACGTTCGCGAGAACGGTCGGCAGGTCAAGTGCATAACCCAAAATCTTCCTGCCCGTAGTGTGAGTCATAAGATCTTCCGATTTGCAATTAGCGTCACTGTTCCAACCCTCTCCTCCAAACCTCCAAGTAACAGGTTTAGACAAAACTTCGTCTGCTGGAGAGACAAAGTCATCAAGCTCATGCCAATTTACACCATCATAACTTCCATGCAAGGAAAAAGCTCTGGATGCACATATTTTGAAATAATTCCCTTCTCCCCCAGACAGAATATCATAGGAATCCACGCAGCGCGAATCATCCGAAAGACGCATTACGATTGAATACCACGACGTTGGATCATCCGGATAAGCTTGCCTCCAAGTGCTTTCTCCATAGGGCCAATACGCTGTACGCCATTGAGTTGAAGGTATATTATCAAACAAATAGGCAATTCCCTCTATAGGACAATCCGCATCGCGATACACTCCCTTTGAAGCTCTAGCGACTTCCCCTGCATTGAGATTCATCGCGCCTTCGGAATCGACTACTACCTCAGAACTGTATTTCAAATTACTATTAAGACGTGTTCCGTCCTCGGCAAAAAGCCCGATTTCCTTGTTAGCCGTCTCCCAATTGCCGACAGTCCCTTTGTGCGTCCACTTAAACCATGTGAATGGAGCCATGTGATGCTGCAGGTTGAGTGTACCGCCCTTCACCGCAATGGTTCCGGATATCTGATTCGTACCTCCAATGTTCCATGTCCCGGAGCCATCCTTGACAAGCGAAAGAGTCCCGTGCGGATCGCACACGTTGTACAGCCAGGCGTTCTCGCCGTCGCCGTCGAGGGTAAGCGTCTTTGCCGCGCCGTTCAGAGTGCTCAGATGCGCGAGGCGCAGTTCGCCGCCACCCGAATGGCGGAGCCTCGCGCTTCCCTTCATCGCAAGCGGACGCGTAAAGCACCAACCCTTTGCGTTCCCCGTATATTCAAAAACAGGATCTGCCGAAGCGTCCGTCTCCGACCCGAGTTCAAAAGCATATTGGACACGACGCGAATCCTCCGCTTTTCCAGTGTAGTCTTCAAAGAGTTCATTGGAATAGCCGAGCGAACAGCGAGTGCCCCGCTCCGCTATCGAGTCGTAGCGCAACGTGCCGTCCTCAACGGCTATGACACCCGCCATCTCCGTATTTGCCACATCAGCAAATCTCCATGTACCCGTGCCTTTCTTCGTGAAACGCCAATTGCAGTTTGTGCCGTTGTCCATGTTCTTATAGATTGGCCCTGCAATTACGCATTCTGCCGCATTGGAACCTGTCAGAACAAATCGTTGATTGTATTTGTCCCCCATTTTGAATGCACCCGTAAACGTGACGCCGCCATTTGCGCCAGCATCGAAATAGTTAGGGCTCTCTCCGTGAAGAAGAACCGTATCTGTCTCCTGATAATATCCAGAGGCGTAAACATACAAGTCCTTGTCGGTAGTTTCACCATTTCCGAGATACAGATAACCCGAACCATGGTTCCTTCGCCACTCACGCACGTCACGATATCCCAAACCGTAACTGGAATTGTATCTGCCCGCAGACGATTCAGGATCTGCCTGCATTCCAATCTTCTTCAATCCGATCTTCACATTCTCGGATTCATACGTCAAATTCTCACGTATCGCCATTATTCCGCAAAATGTGTTGTTGACGCCGGTCAGGTGGAAATGGGTGCGTCCGTTATTGAGCATGATGTTTCCGGTCAACCGTCCCGCAAATTCATGGCTCCAGTTCCTTCCGCTGCCCAATATCTCAAGGTAGCATGGGTTGGCGCAATCATTTGTGACGATGCCATCGCCCACGAGTCCGAGCGGAGCGGTCAATGTATGCCCCGCCTTGTTCGAGTCAGAACAGGTAAACAGTGTCGCACCATTCGACACGGCAATGAGATCATAATAGCGCCACGAGTATTGTTTCGCATTTTGCGGTAGCTTCAATATGCCCTCTTCCACGGTTATATCGGTCATGTAATCATAAGAGCCGGAGCCCGAACCAAGTGTCAACGTACCAAGCCCTCGCTTAACAAGTCCTCCCTTGTACCAGCCCGCATAACTCCATGCGTTATTGTAGTTTATCTTCGGCGCGAATGTCGCTTCTTTGCCCTCAGAGACTTTAATGACAAAGAAACTTGTGGTTTCAAATGGCCGGACACGCGCGAGCCGATTGGCGACCTCGAAATGGGCGGCATTGTCGCAGTCGAGAGTTACGGTGCAGTTTGCCGGAATTGCGAGTTCATCCCCGGCGGACGGCACACATCCCGCCGCCGTTCCGTCCGCGTTTGCATAGCTCGCGGGCGATGCCCAATCCGTTGCTCCCTCCACCCAATAATACTCTGCCGCACCAGCCATCATTGTCGCAATCACACAAAGTGCTGACAACAAACCGCCCTTACCTGAATCAAAAAACTTCATATGCACATCCTTTTTCTTGTTTCGCAACTGATTTCACATTCCATTCCCGACACCACGCGTCATCAATAGAATGCGCTTAACGAGATAGGAATTATACCATATTTCATCTTCCCTTTTCCTTTCTTTCGTTCATCGCCGCACGGATGTGACGAAGGGTTGTCTTGATTTCGGTTGAGTCAGGGAAATGCTTAAGCGCCTTCATGGCGTTCGCCTCGGCTTCTGCATAACGGCCTATGCGAAGCTGAACGATCGCGAGGTTGTTGAGCACGGCAGGTTCGTCAGGGGCGCGGATCAGACACTTCTTGAGATGCATCTCCGCGCGTCCGTACTGCTTTTCGGTGAAATAGCTCATGCCGAGCGCAAAGTTCGCGTGGACGTCGTCCTCATCGGTGTCAACCACCTTACGCGCATAGGAGCGCGCCAACTTGAAATCCGCCTTCGCAAGGCCAAGCTTCAAACCTTCCTTCGGGGTAAGCCGCATGCCGCCGCGCTGACCTATCCAGTCCATGCGCTCCTGAACCTTCTGCCATTCCGGATTGAACCTGTCAAGACGGTCCGCCAGCATATGTTCACGCTCGGAGGATGCCGAGTCCTTTCTGGCATCGGCCTCGTTCGCTCTCATCCGGCACATGCGGGAAAGTCTCCACTGGCTGAAAAGGAACAGCCTGTTGAGCTCCGGATATCCTGCCTTTTGCGGTTTGCCGTTCGAATACAGCTTCAAGATGCGCTCCGCGAGATCATATGCCCGATTGGCGTACTTTTCGGCATCTCCTTCCGGGAAACCTGCGGTACGGGAGACGAGTCCGCCGGCTTTCGGCATGGGAAGGTTGTTGCGGCGCCAGAGTTCAAGCCCCACCTGAAGCGCGATGTTCGATACGCAGGGATTCTCCTCCGTAACCCACGTGCGAAGCGCATCCGCCGCCCCGATGGAAAGAAGCGTGATCCTTTCTTCGTCCGTCTCGCCCCTCGTACGCAATGCGGTATCGTATTTGCCGCTGCCGGACATCATCGACAGCGCCTTGATCCGCCCGCCCTTCGCAGCTACGGCTACCTCCACCGCGGCATCGAGCGCACCATCCGAGAAAAGCATGGTGGAATCGCCGCATTCCTCTGCGGTTTGGGCAACAACGTCATTGACAATCGACGACATTTCGCGCACCGTCGTATCGAACTTGAAAGGAACAACAAGCGCAAACGCCACCATAGGCTCGAACAGCAGCACGGGGCGCAAAATCCGCACCGACATCCTGTGCAGCCTGACAGCCTTCTCCGCAAGATACTCGTCCTCCATCTCGACAGGGAACAATTCCCGCAGAATCCTGCCATGGTTCCGGAAATATATATCCACCACAAACACGCACAGCGCGAACACGACGGTCAGCGACGTGGCGAATACGCAAAGGCACAGCAAATGCGGCGAACGTATCGCACCTGCCGACCAGCGCCAGAAATGGCATTCGTTCAATCCTGAAGACTGCAGAAAAGCCACCACGCCGACCAAAGCGAGCAGACAGCTTCCGAGAACGGGTGGCATCTTTTCGGAATCCGCAAAGGAACGGATCCGGCCGATGGAGATCAACACCGGAATAAGCGCCACGGCACCGATCAGCATCCATCCGAACGGAGTGGCGACCGACGCCAACTCCCTAAGGCAGTTGGCCAAATAGTGCACCAATCCCACAAAGAATCCGGAATCCGCACCTGCCACCCCTCCAATTGCGCGGTAGAAGAGCAGATTTGCGGATATTGCCGCAAGGCTGCAGAAAACAAACGTCCACCCCATCCAGCGGAAAGCGACAGACTGTATGATCCGGTTTGTCAGCAACGGCGGATTGTTGGCATCAACTTCGCAGTCCTTGAAGATGAGATAAAGCGCAAAAGCAGGCGTAACGATCGCGGAAATCGCCTGCTCGGATGCGGCTACCGCCGATATCGCTCCGAGAAACACCATGAAAACGACGCTCGACCTCTCCAACGACCATAATGCCAGAAGAAGTGCGACAAGCGACTGCAGAAGCGCGAACATGTCGGGCGAAAAGACGCGACCCGTCAGCCAGACAGGCTCGGACAATCCGAAGAATACAGCGCCTTGCAGCACCACAAGACGCACTATCCAGCGAGCCCACACGGCACGGCGCATATCGGATTTCATCACCCTTGGAAGATATCCGAAAAACAGCCTTGCGGCAATCGCCGTGACAATCCCCAACGATACGGGACCCGCCGCCTTCAGGAAGGAAACGCAAGCCTCTATCCCGAAGTTGCCGATGATATACGACATCATCGCCTGCCAGATAATGGGAAATTCACGAACCGGCGGACGCAGTTTCGCGGCTACGGCCAATTCATCCCACAATTCGGGGGGCAATTCGCAATTGTTCCCCGTGAACCACGCCAATGTCGCGACGACAACACCCGCCAGACACGAAAGAATCCTGTCAAACAATATGTGGCGGCGCTCTTCCATTGATATCATCCTCTACGGCGGCGGCGAAGCATGAGAAACGCGCCGCCCACGAGAAGCATCAAACCGCTCGACGGCTCCGGCACGACAGTATAGCCGGTCGTTGGCTTCCAGGGCGTTCCGTAGGTAGGCGTGGTTTCATGCCAGTCCGTGACATGCATCTTCGTCTTAAGATCGTTATACGATGCAACTTCGGACTCCATCGAAGTATGGACCCAACTGCCCCCCTGCCAATTTCCGAGCTCGAGCACAAAGCTGTAGGCCGTAAGATCGCCGGCAAGATCGGAAAGGTTTCCGAAAAACATGGCAGGAACCTCCACGCCGCCTGCTCCTTCCAGTTCGTACACTTTTCCGTTTGAATCCAGCCCGTAAAGGGTGAGATACCCGGAATCCGATCCATTCTGCCAACGGACGCGTGCATCCGTGACGTTGAGATCGCCTGCAGTCATCGTCGTGCCGGAGCCGTCGGCTGTCGTGCCTGTAATGCTCCTATAGTCTTCCCCGACCATCCACCACAGCACTTCGCCGCCCTCCGCCGCCTCGCACGAAAGCGATGCGACGAGTACCGATGTCATGAGAACTGCTGTTTGTATTGCCTTTTTCATTTTACTGTACACTTTCAATACCTTATTCCGCCGCTGGAGCAGATGCCGGAAGCGTTATTTCGAACTCACCTCCGCACCTCATGTACCAGAATCCCGTACCTGCAGGAACCATAACATCATTTTTCCAAACGGTCTTGCGGCCTTCGTTGACATTGCGTCCCCACTCCGTTCCGTTCCATTGGACAAGAAGCGGAGCCTTGTCGCCGTTCGGGATGCGGATAAGATCCTTATTGTCGCCGATGGGATTGGAACCCCAATCGTAATCATTCACGTTTATCGCAGTCAGGCAGGGATTCGCAACGAGCGTGCAGACGGGATTATCCGCTGTACCCGCCTCGATCTTCAGCTTCTGCGTCTCGGACGAATACTGTCCGATAAGGAAGAACGGCTTTGCCTCCGGCTTGTCGCGCGTGACCCAAACCGCAGAATTGCGCGACAGCTCATGTTCATTTGCCAAAGGAGCGGTTTCGACCGCATTGCGCGTAACCGTAATTGCACCGCTCCACTGCTTCTGTCCCTTGATCCAGTTCCACTTGCGGTAAATGTGCCCAGCATCGGCAACCTGAACGGAGTCGTCATTTTCAAGGTGTGCGGTATGGAGATATCCGGAAACCTTCATCGGCTGAGCCTTCGAAGCGTCCGGATCCGAGGCAAGCTCGACCCACGGGACTGCAGCAAGCGTATTGGTGAGCGTACTGGCCACTTCAAGGACACCAATGATATTGGTGGACGGAATCTCGTTCGTGACCGAAAGTTCACCATCGGGAATGATAAGCGTCGTAATGCGGTAGAAGCCCGATGCCCCCACAGACTTATTGTCGTCGTCGAGAAGCGGAACCGAGAACACCGGCTTATCCATAATTTCGCCAACGCGCTCCCATCCGTTAGTCTCCGTGGACTTGCGGATGTCGTACTTCACTGTGTAGCCCGTATCAGTGCGTCCTTGTTTATTCGCATCTGCAAGGGCCACGTTGAGTGAAAG